>JAFGOU010000223.1 GCA_016926315.1 Chitinispirillaceae bacterium | reverse complement strand
TGTAATCGGGACCCGAAGGGCGCCGACCAGGATGGGAGGCATGAATCGAGAGGTTCAAGCACGGTTCTGTGAGAAGCTGCGGGGGAGACTCCCGCGGTTTACTCGACCTCATTTTTGTGAGTACCGGGATGTTTTCCGGACAACCGCTACTCGACCACAAAAGGCCTGTTCACCGCCTGTTTTCCAGCATATAGTTTCAAAACATACACTCCCCGCGCGAGCCCATCGATTTTAATATGATTTCCTGTCGCCTTCACCGGTTCCGGCACAACCCTCCGTCCCCGCAAATCGGTTATGGTAACGCCGGCCGGAATCCCTTTGCCTAAAAGAGACCGGTTCAGCACTAGGCACCCGTTTACAATTCTTATGGGATCATTGATTCGTCCGCCGTTTATCGGTCCGCCAACGATTTCCACCGGGCCGAACAGATCCGTATAAATCGCGGTTACCATTTTGCAATGATCGATAAGATCCTGGTACGACCTGACTTCACGCGCATAGTTAAGACCATACGGCCAGAAATGCATATTATCGGCATTGAGCACCGTATCGGGATCATTCATGATCTGCCGTAACATCCTGGTTGCATTGGTGCCGGTAAAAACCCTATTCTGAACCCTGCTTCCCCACTGTGACGTTGTGCCTATGCCGAACGTGTGCGCCATTTCATGCATCGCCGTGTGCACCACCATGGAAGATATGGCACCGAAACTGATCGTTCCGGCAAAACTGGCTTGGGCGGTAGGCACATTCGGATCATAATAGACCTTCAGGGCTTTGGTAAGCGGCGTGTATTTGTTGTAGTATCCGAGAGCGGAATCCATCGCCTTCTGGATTCTTGCATAGGCATCCAACTGCGCCTGAGTCGGATTCGACGCGCGGTAAAGGGTATAGGTGATTTTTCCGCTGTATTGGGCGGAAACCACCGCGTTGAAGGTCAGGAGTAACGCTGCAATGGTGATAAATGGCGGGAATTTCATGATACCTCCTTCATACATGGTTAAAAAAAGAACTGGTTCACGGTACTTTTGCTGTTTTTATCCAGAATGTTTTTACCCTGCCTGCGCACTTTCCGCAGATAGCTCTTGCCGGATTGTCCAGGCTGCAACCGTCTCCTATTCTTCAGCGATCGTATTGACTTTTACGATATGGACACCCGGTGACAGGCCCAAATCCTTCCAAACGATACTAATGGTATCCGCTTCATACTACTCTCCTTGTCAACAAAGGCTATTTGACTACCACTATTCTCTTGGTTATTGATGTGCCATCCGGCCATTTTACTTTTACAAGATAAATTCCAATAGGCGTTGTTCTCGCAGGTTGTCTCCAGATTGAATAACCATGGGGAATTGATTCCATGAATCCCAGCTGCTTCCCCAGCAGGCTGAATACTGATAAAGAGGGCGACTTGACATTCAATGAGACTGGCTGGTGGTTGATCCGGATCCCGTTTTTAGCTGGTGCAATACTAATGTCGTGCAGCGGTTGGGTGGTGATCTGGTTCAGGTCAGAACTGTTTTCACGAACTCCTTCGCAGACAAATTCCTGAAATCCAACCGTTCCACCGGAATTAGTATTTCTTAGATACAATCTGATATCGGTCGTTGCAATTGTTGATGCAGGTCTATAGGCCTGTTCCGTATGAACACCTGATGATTGATACGGCATGATATCAATCCAGAAGTTCTGGCTCGAACTCCATCTTTGGACCTTCCACTCTGTCACCTCGCTTGTACCATAATTATCTTCCGTAAGCAGGAACACAAAATTGTTATAATTTCCGCCCAGATGATATTCGATCCAGGCCTCGGTTCCCGTGTTTTGCGCTTCGCCAGTAGAGATAGTACCATCGTATGACCTTTCCAAAAAGCTCCAACCGCCGCTCTTTTCGGTAATATTCATAGCCCGATTATTGCGTTGATTCAGATAATCATAGGCCGGCGTTTCAGGGACTTTATTAATTAGAGAAGCATACGCCGGTTCCAGACCTGCGGCGTTTGCGATAGTTTGTGCTGTCTGCGGCCAGGAGCTCGGATTGGTGCCTGAAAGCTGCGTATAACCGGAAATGATGGCGTTGGAGCCGGGTGCCCCCGGTGTGCCGTAATTGTTGGTAAAGTAGGTTGAACTGTTTGAATTCACCCCGCGCTCAGACAACCAGATAGGCTTGAGAATGACATTTTCCTCATACGTTATCATGTAGCTGTCATTGTCATTATAAATACCTGCATTGGTGGAAGAGTTACTCATTATATAATTCCTATATACATGAGTTCCTTTTGTCGGGCCGTAATTGTAAATGGATCCATTATCGCCAATTTCATAGAGTTTTGCCCAGGCTGCCTGACCTACTTTGTTGAATGCGATGTACGATTCACCGATATTCTGGCTTATATCCACAGGATCTGGATCAGGATAACTGTTATTAACCTGCATCCTGGTATGGATTCCCATGTACCCGCAGTTATTGACGTAGTTGTGGGTAATGGTAGTTCTTAAGGCCGGCATGAGACTGATTCCTGTAGCCTGCATGTAATCGCGGCCCACATCCTCTATCAGGTTGTTGTCAATCGTGTTATCCACAAGGCGCGTTTCTCCGGGTATGTCATTGTCCAGATACGTTCCCAGCCATCTGCCTATTGCCACCCCTGCACCGGTCAGGTCATGGAACACGTTCCCCTGAATCAGGGTGTTTGAGGCGTCATTATAGATATGCACGCCGCAATTGGCCATATGACGCACCGTGTTTTTCAAAATCCTGATTCCATCGGTGTGGTTCAGGGTGATACTACCAGGTACTTCAAAGCCATAGGTATACGCAGGATGTTTGCCGCTTGCCGCATACAGTGCCTCGGCCTGCGACCCGCCGATAAAGTAGTCCCTGGGAAACAGCCAGTTGCCGTGTTCAAAGGTTATCCCCTGCAGCGTAATATTTTTCACTTTATTGGAGGTGGAACCGCCCTCAAATTTCACGAGGTGGTCGGCATCCACTACCGGGGCATACACTTCCGCCGAGCTCATGTTTTCATCCGGATAGGGATAGTAATAGACCGTACCGGTTGCCCTGTTGTGGTACCATTCGCCCGGCTTGTCCAATTCCTCAAAGGCATTGACAATCATGAACCGATGTGTGGGCGACAAATAGGCTGCGCCATAATCAACCCTGATCTGGAAATGGGGCTGTGCGCACTGGATCGCATAATAACTGCCGTTTTGCACTATGCGTACCACCGGCCATTCATCGACCTTGAAGGAGTAAAGGTGAAACAACCTGACATCGGTAGGGTTGGAATAATTCTTGATATCTGAAGTTGAAAAATTCACCCCGTCATGTGTTTCGGACGTAGACGGATTGTTATAGTAGGATACCCCGGTTCTCCACGGACTTGATGCTCGGTAAGCCCTTACGCCATTGACATACAACTGTCTGAAATAATCCGCCGATACTGGAACATCGGCCACATAATAGTTACTTCCGGAAACCGGTGTCCACCCCGTAACTTGCCTGCCGCCGCTGAAAACAGGTGCCTCACCGCCGTACGCCGCATAAATGACACGATGACCATTCGTACCGCCATCTCTTGTATTGAAGGAAATGGGTGATGTAAGTTCGTATCGACCGCCCCGCAGATAGACCGTGATATCTCCGGTCATGTTTGCATTGACCGTTTGCACGACATCGCGCGCTTTTGTGACGGTTTTTAACGGAAGAGCCTCGGTTCCCGGGTTGTTATCGCTCCCTGTCGGAGAGACATAATAGGTCTGTGAAAAAGCAGATGCGGTACACACGCATACCGCTACAATGTTTTTAAAAATCATTTATAGCCTCCATACCAAAAACGTTGATTAACAGCCGTCCATTTTTGGAATACTCCTTAATTTCCTTACAATTATTTGAGCTTTGCCTCGATCTTCACAATGTATAATCCATCGTGCATGCAGAACTCTTTTTGCAGGTCAATGGCCGAATTCCTGGCGACCTTCCTGCTCAGTAGTTTTCCGGCAAGGTCGTACACGGCGACGGTTTTTCCGGATAGATTTTTGTCGAGCGTGGCATTGCCCAGGACTTTGTACGTGCCAATGCAGGATTTCCGCTCAACAGAGGGCGCGGGCAGCCGCTTCGCTCCGACGTCATGGCTAAAGGGCAGATGCGCGCCTACCGCAATGGTGTTGATGACCGCGGAGGTACCGCCGTTCACGGCGACCGCTTCGAGCCGTACGTACCGCGCGCTCTGCCGCGGGAACTGGGACCGTTTGACCATCACGTCCGCCGCCCAGGTCCCGCTCGCGACCTGCGTAAACGTTGTCCCGTTCGTGCTTACGTATACCCGGTACGAGGTGATGTTGCCGGTCGTGCTGCTCTCCCGCCGCGGCTGATACAAGAGCATGTCGATGGTATCATAGACCTTTCCAAGGTCAAGAGTCACGGACTGGGGAAGGTTGCCGCTCGAAGTCCAGAGCGACTGCGTGTGTCCTTTGGGGTAATCGTTGGTATTATCAATGGCATTGATTGCGGAATCGGTGTTGCTGGATGCCACTGCAGTTACCGGCGTTATCGGGCGTTCGATGATCGCGGGCTGTGCAGGAAGGGCGGCGCGCGAAAGATTGGGGCTCCACGCCGCACCGACCTGGCCGAGCCGCGTGACAATGGCCGCGTCAAGCACACCGGTCTTGTTGGGCGGACAGTTGAGCAGAAAATTGCACCAGCGCGGTTCCAGCGTGGTAAGGTGCTGGGTGATGAAGCTGACCGTCTTAAGTTGGTTGATGTCCGCTGCAGTACTGTTCCAGAACCAATCTCCTGATATGGTGTTCTCCTGCTGCGAAGCAAAGGTATTTCCGCTCGGGCAGGTGATGCCCAGCGGCTCCTCGAAGTCTGCAATGTCCTGCTCCCACGCTTCATTGATGAGACCATTATGATCGGTGATGATGCAGTTTGGCTGCAATCGCTTGACAAGAGCGCGCACATACTGATACGGGAACGCCCAATGCCCCATGTCCCAGGAATAACCGTCGAATATCAAAAGCGGTATTTCGCCATAATTGGTCAGAAGCTCGGTAAGCTGCCCCATGACATACGCGCTGTCCTGCGACCACTCCGCCCGGACCTTTGCCGGGTCGGCATAAGGGCCCGGAATTCCGCAGGCTTTGTCCCACATGGAGTAGTAAAGCCCGGATTGAAGCCCGTAAACCCTGAACGAATCGACATACATTTTAACGATGTCGTGCGGATACGCGCTCTCCATGACCGTATAACGGGCCGCGCCATGCGGCGGCGTCTTCTGCGACGGCCAGAGGCAGAATCCATCGTGGTGCTTGGTGGTGAGTGCGCCGAACTTCATTTTTGCCGACACGGCGGCCCGCGCCCATTGGCCGCAGTCGACTTTGGTCGGAGCGAATGTCTTGGGATCGGTCCGCGGCTCACCCCAGCCGGGATAGAAGGTGTTCATGTTGAAATGGATGTACATGCCAAACCGCCAGTTGACGCAGTCTTGCTGCGCCTGATAGAGCGTTTTGGTCTGGGAAGATACGGTAACCGCCGACAAAAATACCGCCGACACCACAGAAATACCGGCAGACCTGAAGAAACCGTTTACTATCCAGTTTACCATATACCCTTCCTTTGAGTTTGTGCCCCAGAGTATTCAATCTTCATGTATTTTCCGTGCAGATAAAAAGGACGCGGCCGTTCCTTGCAGGAATGGTCAAAGTCCTTATTCGCCCGGCTGCCGGTGGAATCCTTGCAGGGAGAAACCGGTAGCCGTTTTTTATTCAATTATTTGTAACTACTCAGGTACCTAAATTGCCCTTTCCGCTCATCCTGAGCCAAGTTTACCCTGAGCCTGCCGAAGGGAAGGGTGAGCGGAACTATTTTTAGGCTCATATTTCGACACGCTCAATATGAGCGGCCCGTAAATATTGACCTAACCTACCTGAGTAGTTGCAATTATTTAAAAACAACCAGCTTATCATCGCTACGCTGGTTCAATGCGCAGAGCTTTATCCAATCAGCAGACCGCGCCGTTCGTTCAATTCTGATTTCATCCATGATTCCATTGACATAGTAGTTGTTCCACGATTGACCGAAAAGCAGATCGTATCCATGGGAAGCGGGATTTACCGCCATGGCGTTCGACGTTGTTGCCAGCGTCCCGTTCACATAAAAACGGACCCGCTCCCCGTCAAAGGTGCCGGTCAGATAATACCAGGCACCCGTATTCATAGGCTGCACCACACCGCCGTCCTGCGGTATCCCCCGCCAGATTTTGCTGCTGTCAATATGCTCCATCCTGGCCCCGCTCCGGTCGGAATCGTACCAGAGCGTATACGCGGAGTCCTGAAAGATGATTCGCTGATAACCGTTGATCCTGTTCAGCCGCACCCAAAGGCCGACAGAATAAGAACCGGTCAGTACAACCTTGCCGGCATTGAGATAGTCATTGCTTCCGTCAAGATCGAGCCCCTTGCCGACGACGCCATCCACCACGTCGGCCGTGGACATCGAACCGTACGGCGTCGCATGATACCTGTTGACGGTACGGTCCTTGATCGATCCGGTTCCAGTGGAAGGATCCTCATTCAAATGCCATACTCCCAGAAATCCGCCCGCCGTATCGAAAACACCGGCTGCGTCTGATTCCTCGGCGACGTTCGAATTGCCCCAGAACATCATGATGAACTGGCTGCTGTCGTTGCCATGTATCGTATCGACCTTTACCCACACCTCGGCAAGCCCGATGGTCGCGTCCCAGCGCTCGATTTCATACGGAAGCGGGGTATCGTCCGATTTTTTAAACCGGAGATCGCGGCCGTCAGGTTGCGCCTGGCTGAAATCGAAATTGGCGCTGTATAGCCTGATAAGCACCGGAAAATCCGTGAACGTGCTTGCTACATCCGCACCTGAGACCGTTGTATTGAGAATAATTTTCTTTGAGTTTTTCCATGTCTGATAATCGGCAATGACGGTAGTATCATCTGAGGCGACCGGAATATTCATCTTCACGACGCCATTTACGGCAGCATCAATCCTGTTGGCATAATAAACTGCAGGAATCAATTCGGCCGGAACCGAATCGATAAAAGCATTATTGTTTTTGATTCCGGCAAAACGCGTGGTGCCCGGCAGATATACATACCCGTGCATGGAATCAACGGTCGGCGGAAAAATAATTTTTATCGCACCGGGCTTTCTGATCGCATGGGCCAAAAGAAAGGCGGTATCATTTTCATTGACGGATATGCCGGCAATGAGCGCTCTTTCGCCGGAAACCTTCCTGATGGCTTCGATGTTAAACGCTCCCCTGCCCGGGGCGTGGAACTTGAACTCTCCGGTTTCACCGGTAGTAAATAGCTGCGAATCAGGAATCGCGCCGTCTTTAACCGGGTTGTAATTCCATGGCAGAAGCCTGACCTTGGTCTGCGTTGCAGGTGTGCCGTCAGGATTCACCAGCCGCCCGACGACATAACCGTTGGTCGTTTCCGACCCGTTGCCGCCGGTAAGGTTTGCGCAGCTGACGAGCAGGCCGCACAGAAAAAACAGAAGCATGCACATGCGCACATTTCTCATGATTGATCTGCCCGGTTCCGCGCCATGGGGAAAAGCTGCACGTTCAATTGAAAGACGCTGTCTGGTTCGCCGCTGTCTTTGGCAAATTTCAGGATTGAATTGCGAAACCCGCTGATCCGCTCTTTTAATTCCAGCAGATCATTCCTGTTGATGGCAATGGTAACGGTCGAGATATCACGCTCCTCTTTTTTATGCCGATCGAGCGATTCGGCAGCCAGCCGGATGGTTTCACGCTGAAAATCCTTTATCGCCAGCGAACGCCACGATTCGCCGGTCGTCACGAACGTATCGCACAACTCATAAACGCCTGACCTGTTTTTCCTGATCAGTTTGAGTTTTTCCAGGAGCGCCACCGCCTTTTTTACGTCCGGCACGCTGACGCGCGGGGTCAGAAGAGAGGCCAGGGACTCAAAATCGCCGGAAAACCGGTTAATTCCAATCAGGGAACGAATGGCTGCATAGTACCATTTATGATAATACTCATACTGGAACTCTTCCAGCCGTTCCTTGCCCAGGGTTTTAAAGGTAAGCAGTTTTTCAAAATGGAACTTCACCTGACTTTCCGACTTTGCCTTGTTGAAATTGATCAGGGTCCTGAAAAACGTGTTCTCTTTTCCGGTGAATCTGCATAGCGCGCAGAAACCGTCGATATATTTCTCCGGTATATGAAGTTTTCCCTGAAGGATTTTAACAACATAACCGGCATCGAGGCCGGTTTTTTTTCCGATATACCGGTAGGAAAACCAGGAGTTCTCTTTTTTCTGATCTTCATAAAAATCAAACAGATACAGGCGGTAGTCCAGGTAGTCGAGGATCTGGCGCATACACGACAATATACTGCAAAAAGTCCTGATGTGCCGGAATCTTGATTAAAAAACGTTGATACTTTTATCAACACTCTATTTGATTGTTCATGGTCCGGCTCCTGGTCCATAACCTGATTAGGGATTCACCGGAATGACGTCTTATTCATATTTGTCTATTCTGAACAGAAACTATTTAGTTATAGCACTCTCACTCGCTTAAGGCTTTATCATAAAAGCTACGGGCAGATTACTTGAAAATGGTACCGATTCCCGTTGTCTGCATTGATTTCACAGAATCGCAAACCGCTTCCCGCCAGCTTCAAATCGATTGCTCGGTCAGCGGTTGAAGATGAATAACGTCCTGACATACGCAAACGGCCGGAAAGGTCAAAAACCAGCAGCGTAAAAGGTTCCATCTCCAAAACCCTGAGCGATCTGCCATTGAATGAAAAGACCGACCCCGATTTTTTTTTGCATACGGACGCCGGGATGGTTGCCACCTGCGCACAGCAGTCACCAGTGCTGCAGTATGTGGCAAGGGGATCGAACTTCGGGCTTTCAGGGTCAAGACAACCTTCTTTATTCGCCGCCAGGGCTTTCTTGAAGAAATCCAGACTTCCGGTAAAATTAGGGGCATGCCCGCCACTCGCAGGAGTATAGGTCATTTCATGTTGATTGCCGCTCTTCTGGAGGGCAGCATACATTATCACCGATTGGCACGTTGGCACAATCCTGTCTGACGTGCCATGTACGAGATGAATTGGAGGATCGTCTTTGGAGATATAGGTAATGGGATTGGCGAGCGCGCATTTGTCCCTGTTCTGCGCAAGGGCTCCACCAATAAGGCTGCCTTCGGGTGAACTGGCGCCACCATGATTCATGTCGGACCCGCAACTATCCATCACTAAAAAGTCTGTGGGAGCGGCAGCGGCCCAGGCAGCCTGAACGCGGCTGCTGAATCCGGGATTTCCACCGAGGTCCCCTTGAAGCTTCATGGTGGTACTGCCCACCGTATATTCATCGACATCGCCGGTGGTTGCCAACATGACCGTATTCCACGCGCCGGAAGAAAACCCTATGACGCCTATGAATTTAGGGTCTAACTTATACCTGGCGGCATTGGCCCGGAGAAAACGGACGGTAGCTTTAAGCTCCTGGATTTGGGTGGGGTACGTCGCTTGGTTCTGGCCGGTGCCTCCGCCGCTGACATTAGGTCCAACCACGACAAATCCGGCGGCGTTATATGAACTGGCCAGACCGCCATCGGTTTTTGCGTCCGACCAGGAAAAGGCGAGGCCGGGATAATGTATGACAACGGGAAACGGTCCGGCGCCGCTGGGCGCATAGATATTCAGCGTATGCGCTATTTTTCCATCACCGACATAGTCGATATTCCTGGTAACCTGGGCAAACAAAATTGTAGCGGGAAACAGGATTACTGAAACCACAACAAGAAAAGGGTTAAGCATAATCATCTCCTTTTTGAAAATGGCAAAAAAAGGTTACGAAGTTTTCTGATATTTTTTTCCGACACTACGATTTTCAAAAACCCGTTCACGGCGCCACGACCTTCGCCGCCGTCTTGCCAGCGGCGTTCGAAACACTGAACAAATAGATCCCCCGTGGGACTTGAATCATGGGAACTACAGCGCTTTTTACTGAGGTGCCCATTGTTTCCCACCTGAGAATAGCCTCCCCCTGAATATCGAAAACTAGAATGCTGCGGATATCACTGTCGCTCTGTAAATAAATGTTTCCTGCAACGTATCTGACGGAAACAGGCCGTTTCATCTTGATCGCGGTAACAGCCTGCGATACACCGACCCCTCCCTTAGCATGGGTCTTGAAAAACGCCCAGTACTCTTCGCTCGCCTTGATGTCGCTCGACCCGAAGCTGCCGGGCCAGGCATGGGTCATGCTGTCAACCGTGAGCACAACGATCTCGGTCCCCTCTTTGGTGCAGGG
>JAFGOU010000222.1 GCA_016926315.1 Chitinispirillaceae bacterium | reverse complement strand
TTCTCTTTTGTCGCCGATCATTTTCAGTACCTTGCATCCATCGGTCCGATAGCCGCCGGTGCGGCAGTTATTCACACACTTTCCGGACGAGCCGGGAAAATGAGGTTGTTTCTACGACCTGCGGTGTACGGGGTGGTTCCGGCGCTTCTCGGCGCAATGACGTGGCAGCAAAGCGCTCAGTATGCCGATGTCGCGACCCTGTACCGGACGACCCTGCAAAAAAACCCGGCGTGCTGGCTCGCCTACAACAATCTCGGCCTCTTGCTGGCGAAATCAGGTAATGAATCCGAGGCGCTGACCAATTACCAGAAAGCGCTGGAAATAAGCCCCTCCACAACCGAAATCCACAACAACATCGGCAACCTGTTCCAGAAAACCGGACGGATTGACGATGCAATAGGCTATTACCGGAAGGCCCTTGAAATAAACCCCGACGATATTGTTACCCATAACAACCTCGGCAGCGCGCTCCTTAAAACCGGTCGCATCGACGAGGCACAAACCCATTTTCGCAAGGCGTTCGCAATCAATCCCAACGATGCTCTGACACTGAGCAATCTCGGCAATTTTTTTCTTAAAACCGGACAGACCGGCGACGCTATTGCCTATTGCGAAAAGGCATTGAAATTCAACCCCGGGCTTATAGAGGCCCACAACAATCTCGGTATACTGTTGGCCAAAACAGGCCGGCCCGATGAAGCCGCCGCTCGTTTCCAGAAGGCGCTCCACATCAACCCGCATAGCAGTGAGACCTGTTACAATCTCGGCATCCTTCTGGCAGCGACCGGACGGATCGACGAGGCTATTTCCCACTACCGGAAAGCGATTGAGTTCAATCCCGGATATTTTGAAGCCTGCAATAACCTCGGTACCCTTTTAAAGAAAATCGGGCGGATTGACGAGGCCATTGCTTGGTACCGGCAGGCACTTGATATCAACCCGCGCTTTATCGATGCCCGCTGTAATCTTGGAAACGCGATGCTGCAGACGGGACAATTTAACAAGGCTATGGACTGTTACCTGAACGCGTTGGGAATCAACCCCATGGACCTCAATGCCCTCTCCGGTTTTGCCAATGCCGCCATCAAGGCCGGGCGGTCGGCTGAAGCTGAAAAAATTCTGAAACTGTCCCGTGATGCAGCAGCGTCCGCGGGACAGGATGCGCTGGCAAAGGAAATTACCAGGGGCCTCGAAGAGCTTTTTTGACACCGCGCGTAAAACGCCAGGGAGCGTACGACGCATACCATCCGTTATAAACCCCACATTGTTCCCGCACGATACAAGGGCCCGTCATCCGATGGATGACAGGCCCTCGAATACGAAGTACGAAACGTTACGAAATCACAGGCTGCCGGTGATCTTGGCGTTCCATGACATGTGGTCAGGCCGTATGAGCGACTCGGTTTTCGCCGGCAGTCCGTCGCTCCAGTAATCTCGGTAGTGGTCCCGCGCAAGCTGCACGATTAATGAGAGACCCGGCAGTATCGTCCTCTTCATGTGAACCGCCCACTTCCAGTCGTCGGCTGTCCAGTTTTCCGGATTCCACGTTGCGGCGGGTTCTTTACCTTGGGGATATCCTCCCTCTTCGATTATCTTATCTATGTTAGTACTAAATGGAAAGGCATAGTGTTCGAACTCAACTGCCAGGTGGTCGAGGAGTTTAAATGCCGGTATGTTCATGCCGAACATGATCGGCATTCTTTTTTTGATATCGTCATAAAAATACGGATAGTTTTTAAGCCCGATGACCGCAATCTCGCCATAGAGCTTGAGGTCGCTCGAACCGAGCATTTCGCCTATCGAACCCATTAACGGTTTAGGGTCGATGGTCATGCGGCCCATGACCTTATTGGCCTTGAAGGTGTAGTAGTTATTGGGATCAGTTATGGCCAGACCCGAAGAATCAACGCCGAGTACCCACCTGTTCTCGGATTTATGCGGTGTGGTGAGCTCGGTATTGATGTCAAAAAGCCGGCAGAGGTCGAACCCGGCGCCCACCTCAATTATATTCATCAGATTACCCGTGGCAATATACCCTACCGAGACGCCGCCGAACGGATAGAATTCACTCTCCTGATGCAGGAAGATGTCCTGCTTTAAATTACCGTCGAGCAGGTCCAGGCTCAACTTGAAACCTAATAAACGCGCTGCCGGAAAGTCGAAATAGTTGATGAGAAACCCTGGATAGGTCATGCTCCTGAACAGAAACTCACCGAGGTCCTTGACCTCGGGGTTGTATTTGTAAACAAAATAACCGCTCGTTATCGAGAGCCACGGATTTTCCAAACCGCCAAAGCCGTAGGTTATTTTCGCCTGGTCGAGCCATACCGAATAGTTCCGCTGAAACCAGGCGCGCCCCGTCCCCCCCTTGGCGTACGGATTCCACATCTTCCCTTCAATCCGGGTAATGATCTCAAGGTTATCGCTCATTTTCGCGTTGAAACCAACACCCGCATACACATGGTGCGACCAGTAGTGGTTATAGGCCTTATCCTCAAACTCAGTCCAATAGCCATTGACGATCTGACCCACCTGAAACGATGAATATCCGGTGAACATGACCAACTTTGGGGAAAAGGTCTCCTCCTCAGCGCCGGCTGTGAAAAGGCTACCAAACGTACACACAATTGCCACGGTCAATGCAGTGCGCAACAGACTCCTTTTTTCCACTGTCATAATGGCTACATCCTTTCTAAGAAAATCATGATATGAGGGGATTCAATAGCATTATCATAATAGAAAAGAGTAATTTTTCCGACCACACTTTCCGGTTGGAAAAGAAAGATGGAACGGCCCTCACTACCGGTTAGTGCCGTTCCGTCTTTGTAAGCGCGGATATTATCTGGCCAGGACCATTTTTTCCACAAGCATGCCGCTCGGGGTCTTTACCCGTACGAGGCAGGTGCGATTCAGGCGGGCCTGGCTTTTGACAGGATACCACGCTGGATCGGTTGTCGCAAATGAAGCCAGCTCTTTTCCCTGAATGTCAAAAATCTGGACCGTGCTGTTTGACACAGGGATAAACATATCAACACCCTGCTGCCCCCTGCGCATCGCCACCCGGGCATCACAACGCTTTGCTGCGGTCCCCGGTGTGTTGACGCCGACGAATCCTCCGCGTTGAAAGAGAAGTGTTACCACACCGTGGGCGGGTACCGACGCGACTGTATAATTTGACGTGTAGGTTCCATTGAGCGTTGTATGTGTCCAGAGGTTACGTATAGCGTAAGGGGCGCTGGCCGTGGTCTCTCCAAAGTCAGACCAGTTTATGGCAATATTGGACGCGGCAGCAGTACCTCTGTTGAACAGAGTCACCGCCCATTTCCTCTGCAGGTTGGTGTCGGGCGAAGAGAGTTTTTTAACCCAGACGTCAACGTTACCGGAGACCCGTCTGCGCATCCCGCACCATCCGAGCGAGTCCTGGTTGAGCGCAATGAGTTCACGGTTGGTAATTATGTTGAATACCGCATCGCTCATGGTAGTCACGTCGTTGCCGAGAAGCAGCGGGGATGCGGCCATGCACCAGATGCTGAAGTGTGTCTTGGCCTGGTCCTCATAGAGTTGACCACTAGACGGATCAAAAGCGGACCGTCCTACCTCGAACATATCGTAGTCCGGCCAGTTGCCCTTTTTGCTGTATAGCCAGGTCTGGTTGGCTATGTTCTGGTCGATGATGCCCACCATGGTCGACCAGTTCGCACTGATGTCATGAGTCGTCCTCCAGAGGTGGCCGATGGTATCGCTCCACGTCCACACCTTGACCTGGTTCCACGCCCATTCACAGATGCTAAAGGTAATCGGCAGGGGACCGCTGTGCGGTTGCATTCCCTTCGCAGCCCACAGTGCATTGCGCATCCGCACGTACAGCACCTGGTTATAGTACTGTGACGCCGGAACATTGCAGAAGTCGTACTTGAGCAGATCAAATCCCCAGTCAACGTAGCTCTTGGCATCGGTGACTTCGTTATCAAACCCGCCAGGCATAGTTCCGGCGCAGGTTCTGGTTCCGGCGCACCCGTATATTCCGATCTTGAGACCCATTCGGTGAATCGAATCCGTGAGCCACTTCATGCCGCCATTGGCAGGAGTGCAGCTTGGAAACTTATTGGCTGCGGTATTGGCCTGGAGTTTGCCGTTGGCATCACGGGCAGTAGCTCCCCAGCAGTCATCGAGGTTGACATAATTATATCCCGCGTCCTGGAGACTGATGGAACGGCCCTCCCAGTTGGCTGGATGTTTCGTCTTGAACGCCTTGGCCGTTGCGATGACCACCGCTTGACTCAGGTTGGCGCATCCGTAATGGTTCCATGAGTTCCACCCCATAGGCGGAGTAAGACACTGACCGTCCTGAAGCGCAAGAGCGAACGAGGGCAGCAGCAGTGCCGCGACACTCGCAGTTAAAAGTAACCGCCTGAAAAATACCTTACCCATACCGACTCTCCTTATTTAATGGAAAACCCATTTTATGATGATTATCCGGCCTGTTGGAACCACGGTTGGAGCACCCCCCCAATGCTGTAATATAATGAATACTTGGATAATAAGGAAAAAAATATTTACAATATCCCGTTTTACTGTTGTCGTTCCGTTGTCATTTTTCTGTTCGAGAAGCAGGGACGGCACACTCCCCTGCGGTCTCTTCGGATGCGTCTCGTCAGCGGGACCCGACAGAGGTTTTATCTCTATTCCGTGGGAGAAAAAGCTCACACTGTTGAGATTTCTCCTCACTGCGCTCGTCGAAATGACAGGTAGAGGATGCTGAACCGGATTACAGAGAAAAACCCCGAATCCCACGCCACCCCGATGGCTGAAAACAAAAAACCTACGGCCGTGATTCCCGTCGTAGGTGCGGCGGGTTTTCAATAATTTGTCTTGAAAATCCCATCATACGGTGTGCTATTCGACGTTATGATAACCGTTGCTTGAACTTTTTAGACCACTAACCAGGTTCGTGTACGCCTTTTCCTGCAAAATGGTATCGTTGAAGTAACTACCACACTCGCACACAACGGACACTGGTTCCTATTATAGGATCCCCTGTTACCCCGGTTACATTTTCACTATTTTCATACATGTAAACAAATCGATACGGCGATCCTGCGGGATACATAGCCCAATACCCAATGGAATTAATATCGCGAAATGACCCATCTGTATCCGCCCGGCAACCTCCAGCAAGAGCAGAAAAACCGGTGCTATTGGATGATGGCGAACTGTTTGTCCAAAAGCTGCTGTGCTTTAATGGGTCCGCATCCCATCCCAGCGTTAGCCAGTCAGCCTGTGATGCCACGCGCCAGCCAGCAGGAGCTAGGCCAGTGGCATTATCGTTCGATGCATAACCATTATACAATACTCCCAAAGTAGTATTATTCTCATACCCGGGATACCAGCAACACGCAGGTCCGGTTGCCTGGCTCCATTCCAGGTCGTCGGTGACGTTCGAAATGGTGGAGCCATTATTGAACTTGGTCGTTCTCAGGTTTTGAACCATCCATACCTTGCCGTTTATCTCCACTTCAGTGTAAATATTTCCGCTTGCATCCTGAATGATCCACTTTGCGTATATGGTACTATTTGCGGAAACGGTGGTTCCTGCATCAAAGGGCAATCCTGCGCCATTCTGGCCGGTCCACCAGCCGGCAAACACATAGCTGGTTTTTGCCGGCGGAGTCGCCAGTGTGCCGACCGTGGTTGCGGGTACGGTAACCGTTTTGGTGGCCGGAATTGCTTCTGTTGTGGCACCCTGGCCATTGAACGTTACGACATACTGGTTTCCCGTAAAATTCGCCCGTACCGCGGCGTTGCCCGAGGAGAGGGTCACGGTGGTGGACGCCGAGGTCGCGCCGGAGATGGTGGCGGTGCCGCTCGTCACGGTCCAGTTGACGAACGTATAACCGGCTGCCGGAGCGGCGGTAATGGTTGTCGCCGCGCCATGGTTCACGGTGACCGGCGAACTCGCTGGAGCGGTTATGGTGCCACCGGTCCCAGCGGCAACGGTCAGTTGATACGTGTTCAGCGCGAAATTCGCCGTAATGCTCTTCGCACTGGTCATGATAACTGAGTCCGGATTCACTGACCCGGCAAGATCGCCGCTCCAGCCGGTAAAGCGATACCCCGCGGCAGCCGTTGCCATCAGGGTCACCACGGTTCCTGAGTCATACGATGAACGACTTGGCGCCTTCGTCACGCTCCCATTATCCGCCGTGACAGTAAGCGTAAAGGTCGCATTCTGCGTCCATTTTGCATACAGTATTACGTTTGCCGAATCCATGGCAAATGTCGCTGCGGAATCATACGATGTCCCGCTGCCGTCGGCTGCGGTATTCCATCCCGAAAGGGTGCTTCCGGTTTTTGTCAGGTTACCGGTATTTGCCCTGACCGTAACACTTGCCCCGGATTCATAAGCGTTCGCGTCAACAGGGACCGTACCTCCGGTGCTGCCGTTGCCGTCATAGGTGACGGTTACGTTTTCACAGGAGCCTGCGGAACAGCGGTTTGAACACCGTTTAATTGCGATTCTCCCTCAACCGTTACGGCACTTACGGCAAAAGCGTACCGCGTTCCGTTGGTTAATCCGGTCACCTCCGCGGGAGAGGTGGCTCCCGACAGGGTAATCGCGGTTTCATCGACGGTTACACCGTCCCTGTAATACAGGTTGTAAGAGGTCGCTCCAGGTACCGTACCCCACCAAACCGTCACTCTGGCATCACCGGCCTTTACCGAATCAATTACCGGGACCGGTATGGGTGCGGCGGTAACGTCAAGATGAATTTTCCTGGAGGTATCCGCCCCCCATTTGTTGCTGACGATACACCAGTAATCGCCCGAATCAGAGGCTTTCGCATTTTCAAGAGTCAACTGCGGTTCTGCACCGACGCTGTTATTTTCATGTTTCCAGATGAAATAGAGCGGCAGCGACCCTCGAGTTGTCGTCCCCGAGAAGAACGGTTGCGGAATCGATGTGCTTAACAAGATATACTTTCAACTGGATGGCAATCGTGTCCTCGACCGTGGGATTAACCGGTGCGTTTATAATGGTAATTTCGCCGGAAACATTGTCCGGGTCGTCAAAGGGGTTGTTTGGTGTTGTACAGATTACCACCATGCAGCCGACAATAATCGCGAGGAAACTCAGGATAAACCCGCGCAAATAACCCTTTTTGCTCATAGTAAAAACTCTCCAAACAGGTGCTGATAATAGCGTACGTTTTCTATAAAGGTATTGTGATACACCCATTTCCCTGCCCTCTTCGGGTGCGTATTGGCACCACCGTCAATCTCTCCATGAAAATCCGCATTGTTAAATATCAATTTAATGCCTGCTTTGTCAAACACATACCTCCTGGCGGGCCTTCCCGCCTCTACCGGAGCAGGGAACGCCGGTCAACGGCCGCCGGGATAATGCGCTGATGACAGCAGGTTTAAACACCAGAACCGTGGAAACCCCTCACCGCAGCACGGTAATCTTCCGTTTGGCGAAAAATGTGCCGGATTGGAGGACGAACAGGTACGAACCGGTACTGACAATCCTGCCGGTATTCATTTTCCCGTCCCAGGCAATGGCGTAACTTCCGACCGCTTGTTTCCGGTGGACAAGGTCCCGTATTTTGCGACCCGCGAGATCATAGATCATGATCTTAACGGTATGTTCCTCCGCGGATAACAGCCCGTTGCTTTGCCAGACATACGGCAGCGTATACCGGACCCGGTTGCCGTTCCTGCAGGGATTGGGATACGGATTACCGCAGGCAAAAGTGACCGGGAGGGCGGTCATTCTGGCCCGGTCAGTCGTCACAAACAGGGTCAAGTAGCGGGTCTCTTTCGCCGGCGGCAACGCGATACCCTTTTCACCCTTGTATTCATGTACCCCGGACGCGTCCTTGAAGCAGAGATACATCGAGGCGGGCGACGCGTGACCCTCGATACGGACGTACGCGGTATCGTTGCCCTGCCAGGGAGCGATGCCGACCTGGAACAGGGTCACGGGTTCCATCTTCTTTCTGATGTCACAGGCAAATTCCGAGGAGGTTTTTTTCCATTCAGGATGCGGGAAGAACAGGTGTCCCGCTCCCTGCATACGGGGCGGCTCATACAGATCGGCGGCGTCATGGCCGTCGCTTGACGTTTTTGAAACGCCGATCAGGTTTTCGCGGTCCCGCACGTTTTTCCCCTCCAGGGAAACCCGCAGCCGCCACTCCTGTTTGTCCTTGAAGAACG
>JAFGOU010000221.1 GCA_016926315.1 Chitinispirillaceae bacterium | reverse complement strand
TCCGTGGAGAATAACGCCGACTTTCGCGTATATTTTACTGCCTCCGAAATCCGCCCATTTCCCGGAGGCCGGATATCCGGGATCGCCAGATTCGTCAACGAACATCATGTACATAATGGCATTCTCCGTCTCTATTTTTTCGATATTTTCTTAACTGTTCCCCTCCACGATCTTTATCTCCTCTTCCGTCAGCCCGTACAGCTCGTACACCAGCTCGTCGATTTTCCGGTCGGTGGAATCTATCCGGCGCTGGAGCAGGGATTTTTCATGGGGGGTGCGGGCGAGGGGGTGGTTTTTGTGCAAATCAAGCATGGAGGAAACCAATTCGACCATTTTGTTGTTACGGGAATTGTCGGAGTCTTTCGCACAGATCGGCAACTGTTCGATATACTGAAAAATGAACCGCAAATAACCGCCGCGGTAGGTTGATGATAGATGGCCGTAGAAGAATGTAATCAACTTCGAGTTGAGAATGCCGAGCAGGAATTTATCGTCGGAAGAAATAATGTAGCTTGTATTTAAGCAATAACTTCTTTCTTCGTCATAAACGAAATTCCCTCTTAAAGCTATGTCCGGAAGTATAATCTTGACATTGTCGAACTCGGGATAATAATCACAAGCACGCAGTTCCCACCAATAATCGCCTTGATCGCAACGTTTTTTAGCTGAATCTTCAAATGGACCTAAATGCTGTGCTATCGGACGGAATTCCTTGTTAAACCAAGCCCAAGCATTCCCACCTTTCATGTTTTGCTTCGTCCATCCCTTAGGAATAACGATTATATATCTGCCACTTTTTTCCGAGCAGAAGCGCTTAATATCACGACCAGCCATTAAAGGTTTTATCAGCGCCGCACTTTTCTTATCTTCCTTAACCAGCCTCTTCCTCGTTTCCTCATCAATAACAAAGGCCTCATTTAAACCTGTCAATACACCCCGGAATATTTTACCATTAACATATTCCCCCAGCGTCACTCCTTTTGACCTTAATTTATTAAGCAGATTTTCACTTTTTTCGTCGGTAAGCGACCAACCATCATCTTTTAGCGAGGAAAGATTTACCCTGAAACTGTTCTTCTCGACGTATGCGGCAAGATCGTTAAAGTCCAAGGCGTGGACCTTGCACGCCCGAATCGCCCTCTCCCCGATTCCCCGTGAAACGGTAATAATGCACGGATACGTGGTGGCGTTCTGAAAAACCGGCAAGTCTCCGAAGTCAATAATCTTGTGGATGGTTCTCTGTTTCAGCCATTTTCTGAGAGGCTCGCCGTAATTCGCCCGCATCCATTTATTAGCCACGATAATCGAAAACAGGCCGCGTGCGTTCAGTAGCGATATACCCCGCTCAAAAAAATAGGCGTATAAATCCGCCATACCATGATAGACCTCATACTTCCTCTGGAAATAATCCTTAAACTCTCTGAGCGATTCTTGCCTTACATACGGCGGGTTTCCTATCACCGCGTCGAATCCTCCGTTCCTCATTATCTCCGGGAACCCGTCCCTGCCGTCCCAGTCAAAGGCGTTTATCTTTGTCCGTTCATCGTCCTCGTTCTCATAAATCCCCATGCTCTCCTGCGTTCCCTCGTAAAAATCCGTGCCGATGAGCGAATTCCCGCACTTTATATTGTTCGCAAGCGACGGCAGGGCCCGCTCGTGCCACAGTGTCATCTGCTGGGCCAGCGACTGCTCGTTCTCCCCCTCAAGGACTTTCAGAAGAAGCGAAAGCTTCGTGACCTCGACGGCCTGAGTGTCTATGTCAACGCCGTGGATGCTGTTCAGGAGGATTTTCTTGCGCTCCGGCGTGCTCAAGCGCCATTCGCCGCTCCGCACCTGCACCAGCTCCGGCGCTTTCCCTTTCGAGTGCTTTTCTATTCCGTCCTTTATGTACCAGTCACGGCAGTAATCCAGAAGGAACTGGTACGCCTGAATAAGAAACGAGCCGGAACCGCAGGCTGGGTCAAGGATTTTCAGCTTTTCAATCTGCTTCGGCGTCCTGTCCTCAACGAGCTTCCCGACCGTGTTCTTCACGATGTAATCCACGATGTAGGTGGGCGTATAGAATACGCCGCCGGCCTTTTTCACTTCCGGTTTATCGTCTATTTTCGCCTGATGTCCTGCCGTGAGCCGAATCACCTTGCCGAGGAACTGCTCGTAAACCTGCCCCAGAATGTCCGCCGGAAGAACCGAAAACTCGTAAGGGCTTTCCGGATAATAGAGGTTTTCGATGATGTCCTTTAACGGCTTGTCGTCTATTTTAAGCGCAAGCGTGAGCGTGTCCGGAGGCTCGGCGCGGCCCCTTTCGTCCCGGAAATGGAACAGCCCTGAGTTGTAAATCTCGTCCGCCCGCTGGAAGTTCTGGCGCAGGCGCTTATACACGCCCTCCCCGTTCAGGAGCGCCATGAGCGTGCCGTACTGTTCGATTCCCCGGTCTTCGCATATCCGCAGGAATATCAGCCGGTCTATGGTGCGCTGGACCGCGAAGTTCAGCTCTTTCTGGCTAAGTCTGGAGTTGTTTATGGCGATGTTCCGGGCAAGGAGGTCCCGCCAGCGGGATATTTCTTTAAGAAATTCATCGTCCACCGCCGACGTGCCTTTCTTGCCCTTTGCCGACTCCGCGTATTTGTCGAACGAGCCCTTTAGCACCGCGTCCTTGGAGAATATCCCGGCGATTTCATCCCACCGCTTTTCGTATTCGTCGTACCTGATGTACAGTACCCGCCCTACGCTTGCCTTGTCACTCTTGTCCGGCTTTTCACGGCAGGTATAGACAGAAAACTCTTCGAAGTCCGTAAGGATAGAAATCGGTAGTTTGGCCGACCATGCGTAGCGCCGGAGCTGGTAGGCCGGATCGATATTGTCCTTTATGTCCACTGCCGGTGTTTTCGCTTCAACGAAGAACTTGCGCGTGCCGCCGATGCGGAACGAGTAGTCCGGCGCCTTGGTCGCGGTCCCGATTTTCAGGGCGTCTTCGTGTACCACCTCTTTGTACGCCTCGGCAAAGCCCTGCCTGTTGGAAACGTCCCAGCCAAGCGCCTCGAAGAACGGGTTGATGAACTCCTGTCTTACGTGCGCCTCTTTATACGCCGGGGCACTGTACGATTCGTAGTTGGCTGAAAAGCGGGAAACAAGACCGGTTATTGATTCAGGCGCAGGCATGATGTGTAATGAATATACGTTTCAGAATACCGGAGGGAAAGGCGGATGGCGGCTGACCGACTCGTCCACAGCCTCGCTCGGCGATTCGGCGGCAGGCCTTTGGCATTTGCCTATAAAAAAAGGCCGGAGCATTGCACCCCGGCCTCTACCCCATCATCATCACACGAGAAAAATATACTTTCTTATCTGTTCCCGGTCAATACATCCGCGTGTCCGGTTCCTGCTTACTCTGAAGCACCACTGCGGAGCCGTTTCTTGCCGCAAACATGCCCGTAGGAGCGTGTATACGCAGTTCTGCGCCCGTATCACCTCGTACCCCTCACACCGGGATACCCCTGAAACAATTGAGTCTTTAAAACACTTGAACGAACGATTTACCGCGGTGTGGCCTGCTCAACTGAATGGTGAGACTGTTTTTTGACCGGACACGTGTCCGGTTTTCCGTTGTAATAGGGTGTATTTGAGGGTATTCGTCAGGCCGGACAACGTAACAGCGGAGACTTAAAAAAGTCTTATAAGTCTATAATTTCTATAGGGGGAATTTAAAATGCCGAAGCTCGGACTTGAACCGAGATGGTATTGCTACCGCTGGATTTTGAGTCCAGTGCGTCTACCAGTTTCGCCACTTCGGCCGGGAATAGCAGTTTGTAAAATTACTTTTTTATGCGGTGCAGCGCAACAACGCAGGGAAAAGTCCGGCCCGTAAAATCAGTCTTTCTCGTTTGACAGCCACTCTCGGCCGTCCTCGTCGGCGTCGTCTTCCCCGTCCTTTACCGTGGAATCGTCGATGTTTTTCATCTGCCTGACGGTATCGCCTATGATATTCTCGGCGTTCGCCTCGATAAAATCGCATATCTCATCGGAATCGGCATGCGGGTTTTCCCGTATGTACTCCATGGCCGAAATGACGGCGGTCAGCATGATGTTGCGCACCAGATGCTCATCGTAAAGCCGGTAACGGCCGTCTTTTGCATTATTTTCGCGCATAAAAGCCACCTGATGACCGCCCGCACACGGCGAAGCGGCGGCCGGAACATGTTATTCCGCCTCGCGGTTTCCTTCTGTCAGCGTTTGCTGTTCACTCGGTGACGCTTCGTCAACGGGTGCCGCCGCCAGATTGCCCGCTTCCGCCTCATTGCCCGCTTCCGGCGCTGGCGTCTGCAACTCCTGGGTCGCAGGCACAACGCCTGCGGCTTCGGTCCGTTCGATCTCCTCGGCAGGCCTGTTCTGACGCGCCGTTTCGGCGTTGACCGGTGCGGAAACAGGCGGAGGAGGAAGACGGTCCCGTATCTCTTTTAACAAACGGATGATGAGATCGTTCTGCCGCATGAGGCGCTCGTTGGAATTTCCGTTGTCCCTGTTGTCTCTTTTAAACCTGTTATCCATCTTTCTCCGCAGGTGCTGCTGAGACGGATAACTGCTGTTCGAGTTATAGTTATAATTGTAACTGGGGCTCGGACTGCTGTACCTGCTGTTGGGTGTGATGGGCTTGCGGCCCTGGGGATAGGGCATATTGCGGGGAACATCATCGTTGGTCATCATGCACGGCACTCCTTCCTCCCTGCCGGGAGGCTGCTGAATTGGTGGGACAATTATTGTTCAAGAATCAGGTTCAATCGTTTATGCGGCGCAACCGCCCGAGATAAAAAAAACATCCTGTCCGCAGCAATGAAGAATCACGCTTTCGCATTATGAAAAGTCACATCATTCCGCTCGTGATGAACTGCCAAGGATATTGGATCGGGAGTTATGGTAAATATAATACATTCAATGCCCGGAAATTGCAAGCGCTCGTTCAATTTTCTTAAGGTGCGCCGTGTCCCATGCGTACTCCATCATCGATTCCCGGTTATGCATCCTGAACCAGGTGATCTGACGTTTCGCATACCGGCGGGAATTCCGCTTGATCATCTCCACGGCTTCTCTCATAGACGCCGTTCCCCGCTCAACCGCAAAAAGCTCCCGGTAGCCGACGCACCTGAGCCCCGGAGTGCGCTCGTCATACCCCCGGCCCCTCAAGGCCACGAACTCCTCCCACAGCCCCCGGCGCGTCATCTCATCCACCCTGCCGTTTATCCGTTCGTAAAGACTGTCGCGCCGAGGCATGAGCACCGCGGCAGTGAATTCGATGTCTTCCGGAGGAACGGCAAGCCGTTTCAGCTCCGAAATCGTCTTCCCCGTCTGATACCAGACCGCAAGCGCCCGCACGACCCGCTGAACGTTATTCGCGTGGATGGCGTCCGCCGCTTCGGGGTCCCTGTCGTGCAGTTCGCGGTGAAGCGCTGCGCAGCCCTCTTCGGCCGCACGCCTGGCGAGCGTGTCACGAATAAGAGGATCCGACGCCACCTGCGGACCTATGCCCCTCCTCAGGCTCTCGAAATAGAGGCCGGTGCCGCCGCACACGAGTGCCGTCTTTCCCTCTGCCGCGAGGGTACGTATGATGTTCAGTGCATCGTTGGCAAAAGCGGCCGCGGAATATGGTTCCTGCGGATCCAGAATGTCAATAAGCCGGTGCCGGACGCGGCCGAGCTCCTCTCTGCGCGGTTTCGCGGTGCCTATGTCCATATAACGGTAGACCTGCCGCGAATCGCAGGAGATAATCTCCCAGCCGGCTGATTCGGCAAGGCGTAAAGCAACGGCCGTTTTGCCAGAGGCGGTCGGACCTAAAAGCACCGGGACCTTGATTCGAAGGCATGGTGTCATCGTACGACTGCCGTGCTTGCAGACCGCCGGTACAAGGGGTATTTTATGCCTCACGCAACTCTTCCCGCATCTCTTCCGTATCGCAGCGGCATCTCATGCGTATCCATAACGTTCTGTTGCTGGCATTCACTTCCCTCTGCGCGGGAGGAGGCGTCTATATGTTCACCTCGGGAACGTATCGGCACGTCCTCTCCGCCGCAAGCGACCTTATCCCGGAACCCGTCTCCAAGCTTGTCCGGAAGCCGCGCGGGACATCCGTGCCGGCCGCCGCCAGGGTGAAAAAACGGCCCGGCCGTTCCTCACTTGAAAATAATATCCTCGACCGTCTGTCGCTCCTCGAAATCGACGACTCGTCCGTTTCCTTCCGCAAACTCCCGGACGACGACGCCGTCGAAATCCGCGCCGCCGTGCCGCGGGGAAAACCCGTCGAATGGATCGCATGGCACCTTTCCTCCGCCGCATCGGGAACGCCATACCGCGTCGAGGACTGTTCCTGTTCTCCGGATGACCGCGGCATTTCCATCGTGTTTGCAGGCTCCCGGCCGCAGGAGCGGACGGTGCACCTGACGGTTTCATGGGCCTCGCGCTATTTCAGCGCGACCGCGAAGATGGCGTTCCTGATAAAGGATTTCGGCTTCACCGCCGACCAGAAAACTATTGAGTACCTCTCTTTTCCTGAACCGCTGACGGTCGCTCTTCTGCCTTCGCGGAAGCTCTCCTCCTGGACCGCCCAGATCTCGAACGAGTACAAAAAGGAGATCATCATTCTCCAGCCCATGGAACCCTGCCTCGTTCCACGCTCCCCTGACGGCCGGAAAACACAGTGCGTCATGCTCCACTTTACGG
The DNA here is from genome assembly GCA_016926315.1 of Chitinispirillaceae bacterium. The sequence goes on along the minus strand of JAFGOU010000221.1, from coordinate 628 downwards.
AACCACGGGTTCGTTCGATCATAGCAGACGCCGCCGAGGCAGTGCCTAATTTTTCGGGCTTCATCAACCTGGGGGGCACACGCGCCCTCGAAGATTCCCGGTTGACCGGCATTCTCTTCAGCGAGATCAAGAAGCGGCACGGGTATTTCATCGAGGACAGGAAGTCACGGAAAAGCGTGGCAGCGTCCGCGGCGGAAAAAATCTCCCTCCCCTTCGGGGCCATAGGCTGTTCAATCGATTCAGCGCTCGATGTCTCCGGCATCGAGGATCTCATCAGGCGCTGCGCCATGGAAGCGCAGAAACGTGGGCACATAATCGTCTGCAGCAGGGGCACCACCGCTTTTATCCGGGCGCTGAAAAAGCAGCTTCCCCTCCTGCGGCAGAACGGCATCCGGCTCTGCTACGTATCAGAAATCGTTGTACCCGATAAAAAGAAATGATTTTTTACAGTGACTATCCGGTTTATCCGCAGCATCTGATTTTGATTTCAATTCCACCTACCCGATCGAATGCCTTCAGCCACAGAAAAACAATTAATCGTTATGGGTCTAATTCCCCGTCCCGCTCCAACGGGACTGCGGCTTTTTTCTATTACGCCCCCATCTGTTTCTTCCCCCGCAGGGGGAAG
>JAFGOU010000220.1 GCA_016926315.1 Chitinispirillaceae bacterium | reverse complement strand
TCCGTGGAGAATAACGCCGACTTTCGCGTATATTTTACTGCCTCCGAAATCCGCCCATTTCCCGGAGGCCGGATATCCGGGATCGCCTGATTCGTCAACAAACATCATGTACATGGTAAAATTCTCCTTTTACAATGAGCGACACGGTGTCGGCAAGGGAATATGCGTTTCAGAATAGAAGGTTGACGCCATTGTGGCCTTCATTTCTCCCCCTCGACGATTTTAATCTCCTCTTCCGTCAGCCCGTACAGCTCGTACACCAGCTCGTCGATTTTCCGGTCGGTGGAATCTATCTGGCGCTGGAGAAGGGTCTTTTCGTGGTCGGTTCGGACGATAGGGAGCTTTTTATGAAGGTCAAGCATTGAGGTAACAAGAGAGACCACTTTATCGTGAAGGGATTTATCGGATGGCCTAGAGAAATCGATTGGACGAATGGGAAGTTGTTCAATAAATTGAGTCCAAAAACGGACATAACCACCACGGAGTATAGTACCAATTGACAATAATCGAGTAAATAGTAATCGTGAGTTTAGTAGCCCAAGAACATAAAATGGTGCCAGCGAATTGTCTTTAAGAATGATGCCATAACCTGTTTTATAGAAATGTCCGTTTTCATCAAATGAAAAAGAAGCAACGTTATTGTAATCAGGTACAATTATCTTGCTCTGTTGAAACAAGTGCATGCTTTTAGGATATCCGAATGCATACCAGGTTGACTTAAACTTGCCCTTTTCCCTATGTATCAAGGCTGTTTTATTTTCTTCAAGATAAGCGAATGCTTTGGGATATATTGACATCTCGGAAAGCGACAACAAACAGCAATCACTTTCAGTAATTTTATACGGGCAGATAAGTCGGGCTTCGGCACACGGCGGCTCATAACGACGAATCTCTCGGCCACGCAGAAATGGTACAGTGCAATCAAGTTCTACCTTTATTTCTTTATCCAGTGCCTTTGATATACCTATAGCATACTTTTTATCTATACGACACTTTTCAATTACATAAATGTCATCGGCACTTGTCTGAGTTCCAACAAAAATGTGCGCTATATCCCCCAACCTTATTTTGATATGGTCAAGTTTATTGAAAACATTCTCACACCCGCCAACAACTGTTAAAAAACGCAATCGTAAACCTTAATAGAGGGGTATTGCCGTGCTATGCTGTGTTTAGTTAGACTTGACAAGAAGTCATTGATGAATCCGTCTTTTTTAGGGACTATCATTAAGAGATGATCAGTGTATCGGCATCCCTTATTTCAGAAGATTTTTGAAACAGATGGTTCTCAGGACAAAACTCTGAAAACGCATCATTTCCAAGGCAAAAATCAGGCTCTAAGCCTACGGCCCTTTAAACTCCACGCCAATTGCAAAGCCGGGCCAGAAACCATACCAGTGAGTGTCCCGCCGTATTTCCTTCGGCTTCCAATAAGCGACATGCTGGTCCGTTTTTTCGTGCGACCAGTACATGTTGAAGCTCGGCCCTCCCCAGACCGTCAGGTAATGTGCCAGCCTGAATCCGCTGACGAGCCTCGTCTTGACCAGCACCATCTCATTGTTGTCCCATGCCGTATTTTCGTTATGATGCATCGTCATGGTCTCAATACCTAGAAACGTACGCCTCAAAGGGACACGGAAGCCCAGACCACAGCCTAACGTCCATCCCGGGAGCGAAACACTCGCCCGGGCGCCGAGGGCCAGCAAAGAATAGCCATACCTGGATCCGGTCCTGATGCCTGTCATTAGATATCCTGATTCGTCGGTCCATACCTGGACCCGAGGCGGATTACTCTTGACAAAATTTAAAAGTCCTATCGGCACACCGGTGTTCTCCCCGGAAATATTGACCACACCCACCTGCACTCCCGTGATACGCGCGGCGTAGTTAACGGTTCCGATCTGAACGCCGTCCACCCGCGGAGCGATATTGACGACCCCGGCAATCTGCACAGCAGCATTCGCCTCATTGTCTCTCATATCATTTTTTCCGTCTGAAGCACGCTCACGCGACCCGGCGTAATTCACCACACCGGCTATCTGGGTAATGTGCTGTGTGCCGTCTTCAGGCCCGAGAAGCCGCACCGCGCTGTTTGAAACACCGGCGATCTGAACACCGGTTCGTACCTGGTTGACATGATTGCTTACTCCGGCAACCTGCACTCCGTTGATCTCCGGGGTATAGTTTGCCACCCCGGCGATCTGGCTGCCCATCGCAGGCATTCGGGCGATATTAATAACCCCTGCCATCTGCATACCCTGCACTCTCCCTGATACGGTATTCGATACGCCGGCTATCTGCGCTCCCCGCATATCTTCCGTCACATTACTCGCGATACTGGAGAGGTCGACGCCGTTGAGTCTGTCAGTGGAACTCGCCAGAATGCCCAATGAAACTTTCGTAATGGTCGGTTCCGGCCTGCTTCCGAAAATTGAAGGAATAAACGACACCGCCAGGGCAACGGTACGGTACTTTTCAGCGCTTCCGGCCTCTGCTGCAGGCACCCCAGGCAAAACATTCCCCCGGAGAGCAAAGACCTCGCTTTTTATTCTCTGCATCCCGTCCATCTGCACTTCGGTGAACTGCTTTTCATTAAGCACCACGTCTGCCGATAAAACGCTGTCAAACGTTTCAAGCGTCACGTGATAGGTCCCGGGCTCAAGTCCCAACTCCATGGTCTTATCAACTGTTTTGTTCAACTCGACAAGAAGCACGCCGTTCCGGTCCCGGACAAAGACCCGTCCTGTCATGGCAGGCGCAAGGCGGAGTCCGGCGCTGCTCATGCGCAAATCAGTCATGACCAGGTCACCGCTTCCTTTAAGGCGGATATCATAGGCCGGATGCTGGGCCCCGTAAAAAGTGCCCTGGGTCCGCCTGAGCGTGCCGTCAAACGCATGCTGGTATGCCTCATCGAGAGTTATCTTGCCGTCCGTATCGGCATCAGCGCCGCCGCGCAGTCCCGACACCAGATAATGGGTGAAGAGAGACCCTTTCAGAGAATCGGACTCCTGCGAGCCTTCATCGAACGAGCTGGAGGTGAGATAGGCATGGCCTTTCATTGCGGACGACGCGTCGAAAAGAAACGGCGGCCTCTCCCTGCCGCCTTTCTCGCGGGTCACTTCACCGGAAGCGCATGCGTCAAGTATTACAATCCGCACGTCAACCGGAATGTCAGCGATATACTTTTTCAGCTCTTTATAGGTCAGGCATTCGCTGCCGAGAAGGATCCCCCGGCTGTCGGCATGGCCGGAATAGTACATGACAACCTCTTTTCTTCCTTCATCCGCGTCCGTTACCATCTGCTCAAGCCGTTTGAGTCCCGCGTTCAGCTGTTTCAGATCCGGGTTTCCCATGACCAGCATGTTTATCGTGTCCACACCGCCGAGATTCGTTAAAACATCGGCAAAGACGCGTGCGTCACGTACCGCATATTTCAGCTGGACCCGTTCGTTATCTCCGATATTGGACCCCACCGAAATGGCGAACCGCTTCAAGGGCGCTGCCGGGGCGGTAAGATCCGCATAGGCAGAAGATACGGTGACGATAAATGCAATAATAAAAAACGCGATCTTGATCATACGTGCTCCTTTTTCAGTACCATGGAATACTGGGTATAGGTACGCGGAAGGTCGAGGGTCCCGGATTCTGATTCAGCGGCCGGCTGCCGGCCCAGTTTTTTTACGGCATCGAGCACCCGTGGGACCGCTATTGAATCGTTCGAAGTAACGAAAAAGAATCGTTCAAAACGGGGAGCGCTGTCCAGTTCATAAGCCTTCTCAAGAAGTTCTTTCCCATCGCCTGTAAGCCTCGAACTTCCGGAAACCGCTGCCGGGTAATGCAGGGTAACGGAACCGCTTCCATCGAGCGAAACGATGACCCCGTATTTTTCCCCTGCCGAAACATAGCCTATCTGCAGCACATCACCTGTCCGCACCAGCGAGTAATTCTTCATCTCTTCGACACCGGGAGGGAGATCGACCTTGCGGAATACTGTCAGGTGCGGCTGCAACCCTTTGATCCTCACATCGCCCGGCGCGCTGTTTTTTAATTGCTGATTGTGAAGAAGCAGCGGGATGCTTATCGCCATAACGGCCAGCAGCGCAGCGGCAAAAGCACCTTTGACCCAGAACAAAGAAAACCGCTCTTTTCGTTCAGCCGCTCCGGTCCGGACCTGTTGTGCGCGCCTTTTCGACTCAATCTCCCTGGCCATTTCTGCGGGCGGATACTGTTTAAGGATCGCCTCATTGGATTCGGTGATTTCCTGTACCTGCTTTTGAAGAGCAGGGTCGCGCTCAACAGCATCGCGTACCTGCTGCATCCGGTCCGGCGGCAGTTCCTTAAGAACATACCGCTCGAGCAGCAGCCGTGATATAGTGGCTCTGTTATTCATTTTCACGCTCCTTCAGGCTTTTCGCCTGCGCCTGGAGATTGCGGAGTCTTTTTCTGACTCCGGAAACCGACATGTTGACCTCCTCCGCCACCTCTTCAAGGGTCATTCCGTCAACAAAATGAAGGACCGCGATGTATCGTGAGGAGGCCTTTTCGCGGCCGAAAATACGGCCGAGCAGAGAACGGGTCTCGTGGACCGCGGCTGCGTCCTCGATTGCGGCTGTTTTATCAATGAGTCCATCGCTGTCACCCGCCAATGCCATCCGTTTTCCTGACCGCAGCATGTTGAGGCAGATATTGGTAGCCATCGTGTAGAGCAGGGTCGACGGGTAGGCGGCGGTAAGGTCATCTTTTTTAAGAAGTAACTGCACAAACACCTCCTGGAGCGCGTCCAATGCCGTATCCTCGTCGCGAAGCAGCTGCCTGCATCGCCTCATGATCATGGGACCGTAGGTGCGGTACATCTGCTCTGCATTTATTGCCATCTGATAGTTAAACACCTGATAAGTGAAAAAGTGTTACTTTTTATCAGCCCGTGCTGTGGAAAAACGCCGTCCGTTGAAATGCCCTCCTGAAAATATATTTGAAATATGGGGCCTTCAGGGCCGAGTCAGGCAGATGGAATTATCCGATTGGATGCCCCGTGCGCCGTCATGTTCGATTTGTTTGTAAATAATTGACAAAAGAAATTTGTATTGAAGGGGTGACCGTGTTAAACAAGCAAGGCGCCCAAAACCTTGCAAACCCATGGTTTCTGAGGGTAAAAAGGAAAATGCCGAAGCCCGGACTTGAACCGGGATGGTAGTGCTACCGACGGTGGCAAAATAGTTACATAGTGATCCGTCGATCTTTAACGATAGCGCGTCCGGATTGCGTCATTGCCGATATCGCCGCGTT
>JAFGOU010000219.1 GCA_016926315.1 Chitinispirillaceae bacterium | reverse complement strand
GTCCAATCCGTCGCCGTTTACGGCGGCGTGTTTCAGTCACCGCAGATCCATGGCATGAAAAATGCCGACGTGATCATCGCGACCCCGGGACGCCTGCTCGACCATTTGCGGGGCAATACCGCCAACCTGTCCTCGGTGGAATATCTTGTCGTTGATGAAGCGGACCGGATGTTCGACATGGGATTCGCCGAAGACGTGCAGAACATCATCGGCCGCATCGGCCGCGACCGCCAGACCCTGCTTTTTTCAGCCACCATGTCCGGCGCGGTCCGGTCGCTGGCCGCATCGATACAGCGCAATCCGGTCTCCATCACCGTGGGACGGACCAACACGCCGGTGGAAACGGTTACGCAGTATTTTTACCGTATGAACCGCCACCGGAAAATCGATGTCCTGGCGGTCATCCTCAAGCAGCTTCCCGCCGAAACCATTCTCGTTTTTTCACGCACCAAACATGGCGCCGACGACATCGCCCGTCAACTTCACCGGCGGGGCATTGTTGCCGAAGCCATTCACTCCGACCGCCAGCAATCGCAGCGGGAACAGGTCATGGCGGGTTTCCGGCGCCGCGATTTCAACGTGCTGGTCGCGACCGACATCGCCTCGCGCGGGATCGACGTTGACGGCATATCCTTTGTGATCAACTTCGACACGCCGGTGACGCCGGAAGACTACATACACCGGATCGGCAGGACCGGCCGCGCCGAGGCGAGCGGGAAAGCCATTACCTTCGTTTCTCCGGATGAAAACAAATACTTTCAGTCCATCGAGCAGACCATCGGCAAACAATATACCTTGAGGGATTTTCCCGGTTTTGAACAGGGGGGAGCGCATGCCACGCCGCAGCATCGTTCCCACAGGCGGCGGGGGCATCAACGGAAGCAACGGGATGCCCGGAATACGGGAGGCAGAGGGCCGCGGTTTAATAATTATTCTCCGTCAACGCATAGCATTCATTGACCGTATACTCCGCTCGGTCACGAATAAAAACAATCGATTAGTTGAAAATTTTCCGAATTGATTCGATTACTCCGGGAATGTGCGCTTGGATTATGCCCCACAGTTCCTCTGCATCGACACCAAAGTAGTCATGTGCGATAATATTCCGTAGCCCCTTAATTTCTTTCCAGTTGATCTCCGTGTGCGTACGCTTGAATTCGTCAGTAATCCGGTCAGACATTTCTCCAATAACAATGAAATTCATACATACAGCGTCAAAACTCTTCTGGTCTGCAAACAGTTCATCTGGAGTTGAAAAGGATGAGGAAAAACTGATTATTTTTTCAGCTGAATCAAGAATGCCTTTTAGGCAAAGAATATCTTTCGTATTAGACAAATATCGCTTCCTTGAGAATCTGCTTGCGGGCGTAAGGTCGCAGGTATTTTTCCCTTGCCAGATCAACGGTACGTTTGCAGCGGTCAGAGAAAAATTCCCGCATTCTGTTTTTTAATTGGAAGACCTCATTTACATCGGCATCCATCTCAATGATGAGATCGATATCACTATGCGGCGTCTGCTCGCTTCGCGCAAACGAGCCAAACAGGCCGATTTTTATGACATGAAACTGCTCTTTCAGAAACTCACGGTTGGCCTTTAGAAATTCAAGAATTTCTTCACGCGTATCCATAGTATCTTCGTATTGTACCCTCTGCATCTGGCTTATTTGACCTTAGTTCCAATATACCATAATATAACTCAGCATACCGCAAGAAAACATAGAGAATTCCCATTTAAATTCCCACTACGGTCGCTGTAACCCCGCTTACGAAGATGGCTTATATGCCTGTGCTGCTTTGTCCCCTAACCTTCATCACAAACATGGCGCAATCGTCGTGGGCCGGCGCCCGGCCGACAAACTTTCGCACATCGGTGATGATTATCTCCAGAAAGCCTTCGGATGTTTCGTGTTTTGACCGCTGCATCACCCGCTTCAGCCGCGCAATGCCGTAGGGCGTTTCCGCGGCATCCACCGCTTCGGTCAGCCCGTCAGTGTAAGTAAAAAACAAATCACCGGCCGCCAGCGGCAGCGTTACCTCTTCGAGGTTTTCAGCAAATCGCTTCTCGTCAGGGATCAATCCCAACGCCAAACCGCGGCTTTCAACGACCGCAACGTCTTCCCGGCCGGCGTCTATTTTCAAAAGTTTCGTATGACCCGCGCGGGCACAGGTCATTGATGATCCGTCGTGCGCGATGACAAGGCAGAGCGCCGTAATGAATGAACGCTCGTTGATACTGCTGCTGATGGTCGCGTTCACTGCGGCCAACAGCGATTGCGCGCTGAAATGGGTGCGCGACTCGGCGCGGGCAATACTGCGCAGCACGGTCATGAGAAGCGCGGCCGGCACCCCCTTGCCGCATACATCCGCAATCATGACCACGGTACTGCCGTCACTGTTTTTAAAGCAATCGAGGTAATCACCGCCGACCTCATGCGCCGGCCGGTACAGGCCCGCCATATCGACACGGGGAATCCCGCATTTGAAGTCCGGCGCGAAACTCCTCTGAATGTTGCTCGCTGCTTTAAACTCACCTTCAAGCCGCGCCTTTACCTTGAGATAGCTGTAATTGAGCGTATTGTTCAAGCAGATCCCGCCATGCGCCGCCAGCGTCGCTATAAATGCTTTTTCCTGTTTGAAAATGATCTGCAGTTCCGGCGGGCCGAACAACTGGACCGTGGCGAGAAGGGTGGTATCCGACCGGAGCGGAATCACGATCCAGCACGGGCATCCGGCCAGCGCCCCCGGCATTCCTCCGGTGTACCGCTTATCGGCGAGCCAATCCGCGTTGCACTGCGGCGATCCGGAAATACGCGGCACCAGTGACGCCAGCGCCTGTTCGGCGAAGCGGCGGGCATCCGGCTCGTCAAGCAATCCCGTGGCGTAGGCGCAAGAGTATCCCCTGTTCGTTTTCTGGCATACCGCGACATGCGCGGAAGGAAAACGGGACAGAAACGCCCTGCCGAGAGCCTGCAGCATCGTGTCAACGTCAAGAATTCCCGCCAGTTCGTAGGCAATACTGTTTAACGACGTGAGCTGCTCAACATTCTGCTCGAGCCGCCGCTTCGCATCGCGCAACTCAGCCGTGCGCTGCTCTACCCGTACTTCCAGTTCATCTTTGGCTGCTTGAAGCGCGTCCCGGTATCCTTTCACCTCCGTAATATCGCGAGAGAGACCAAACGTGCCGATAATGGTCCCCTGCTTATCATGAAGCGGCATTTTTGTCGTGGAAACCCAGGTATCGGGACGGTCCTGCCAGGTCTCCTTTTCTTCAATGCCCACGATGGGCTCGCCGGTCCGGACCACCTTCTGTTCGTCCGCGAACGCCTGGCGAGCGTGTATGTTGCTGAAAAAATCGAAATCGGTCTTCCCCGCCACCTCGTCCGGTGTCCTTACGCCGTGCTTCGCGCACCACCCTTTATTGACCCTGAGAAATCTGCTGCTGCGGTCCTTGAAATAGATGGAATCAGGTATGTTGTCAAGAAGCGCGATGAGCAGCTCGCTTTCGGCCGGCACAGAGGGTTTGTTTGAATTACGGCCGGTCCTGCGGCTTTCACCCTGCATGTGCTGTTCCTTTATCTTACGTGAATTGCACGCGATGAAAGGTCACCAAACGTTTAGGTACTAGTATGTCATGCTTGAGCACCCGCTGTCCAGCTTACAGCAGGCCGACGGCAGGTATTTTTCAAAATTACTATGATAAAATGCGGTTGTACAAACGATTCTTATTCTACCGCCCTTTTATGCAAGAACGCCAGTGAACAGTCGGGCGGATATCGCGGCAATCCCGTACTTCATAACGCCTTTCCTGTTGACAATCAAGGAGCGTTTTCATCCGGCGCGGCCTGTTTGCCGGCCGGTTCAAGCACCACATAGGTGGGCAACCCGATCACGCCGAAATGCTTCAAGATCTCCTTGGTGCGAGGCTCGTCCGGACGTTCAGCCTGGAACTTGATAAGCGTATAGTTCTTGAACGCCTCTTGCACGTGCGGCTTCTGGAAGGTCGTCGCCTCCATTGCATGGCAGTTCTTGCACCAGGTGGCCCAGAAGTCAATAAACACGGGTTGCCCCTTTTCTTTCGCCGAAACCAGGCCCTCGGCAAGCGAATGATGCCACTGCAGATCAGAAGAAGGCTCCACGGCTATAGCTTCTGACGCGACACGGTGGCTCTGCACGATGAGCCGCACACCGGTCACCGCATAGTAGAGTGCAATTGCCAGAATGATGACCCCGAAGCCATTGCGCACCCACACCATCCATTTTCCCGGTTTGGGCAGAAACGACAGTCCTGCTCCGGCAACAGGCCATGGCGCTGCCATTCCCGCGCCCAGAAGAAAAGGCAAAAGAAGGGCTGCCGGCCGGCCTTCGGAATAGAGCGACGTGGCATAAAGGATGACTGAAATGAGGACCGGCGCCACGCAGGCGCCGGCAAGGACGGCCACCAGCACGCCCATGAGAAAAACGACAACCACCCGTGCGGGCCCGCGCTCGCCGGGCCGCATCCTGCCTCGAAATCGAGTGAAATCAATGTGGATAATGTCAAACATCGCCAGCGACAGCACCGCAAACAGCACCGCCACCATGAGGTTGAAAACGGGCGAAGCATTGATCGCTCCGAACTGGCTTCCGGTCAGCACCACCGCAACTCCAAGAAGGCCATACGCGATACACATGCCGAATCCGTAAATCCCGCCTATCAGAAAACCTTTTACCCGCGATGACGCCTGAGCCCCGGCCCCGATGATGGCAATGGTGATGGGAATCATCGGCATTACGCAGGGGGTCAGATTGAGCGCCACGCCCCCGATGAACACGAGCAGAATAACAAGCCAGATGCTCTTGCCGGCGAACGCATTTGTCGCGCCCGATGCGGCAGCGGGGTCGGCAAGGAAAGCGAGGAAACCCTCCTCCCCCGCGTATCCGCTGAGCTTTCCCGCAACGGTAAAATGATCGGCGGCCTCACGCCAATCCAGCTCTTCTCCTTCAGTCAACAACCCTTCACCTTCCCCCGTCCCCGCGTCCTTTCCCGGCATGATCTCTGCATCCCCAAAAAGATCCTTACCCTTGGGCAGGGAAGCAAACGGGGCGAATCGGGCGTTCGTGTCGATCTTTAATAAAAACGGAATTTCCTTGAAGACAGGCATACAGGCAGTATGGCAGATGAGCGCGTCCAACTCTATGATCCCCGTCAAGCTGTCCGGCGCTTCGTGCGGCAGGACGCACGCCAGAAAAAACCACGCGTTTTTTTCATAGGCCCAAACCCAATCACCGGCGAGCGGTTTATACTTGCGCGGCGGACTTTTATAGATGCGAAGCAACCGAAGCGGACCCGCGTCCCTGATCCCTAATTGCAACGGCTTGCCGATACCCGGCCCAAGAGGATTACCATAGAGATGGTGCTTTTCCGGTATATCCACCTTAAGCATGACAATAGCCGTGTCGCCGGACATATATGCGGGACGGTCGGTATGCACGCGAACAGCGAGATCGGAACTGTGCACATCTTTTGCACCCAGGCCTGCCAGCAAGCACAGGAAAAAAAGAGCGGGGTTTCTTTTGTTCATCTCCTGACGATCTCCATCATGCGAGTGAAGGATGCTGTTTTTTCTGATTGGAAGAAGGTCCGTCTATTGCTCATCCATCCGGACCCGGCTTTTCACGGGCGAAAAGAGCCCCATTGAAACAGTTTTCAAGAGCAGCGTCAAAAAACAGGAAATTGTTCGTGCTCTTTCCTGTTTGAATGATGACCTGCGACAAATTCCAAAAGACGCTTTCCTTGCCTGGTTAATAATTGTATATTGGTTCCATAGACAGCGTTTCATCGGACGAATGCTGTCAGGTCTTTTCGGAAATATAAATTATTGATGCACCGGCACATGCATTATGGAAGCAAATTACAGCTTGCTTGCTCAGCTGTTTAAAGGAGGCTTATGACCGACGAGCGCCCTGCCGTTTCCGCTGTTGATCCTTATCAAAACCAGAACAGCCGTGCCGAAGAGCTGATCCAGAAGGGTGACTATCCGCTGGCAGCGGAAATCCTGATCGATATCGTGCAAAAAGACCCTTCCAACGCCCCCGCCTATAACAACCTGGGCGTTCTCTCCTGGGCGCGTGAAAAATGGCAGGACGCCTATGTGATGTTCCGGAAGGCGGTCGAGCTCGAGGCGAAGTTTACCGACGCGCTCATGAACCTGTTCGACGCCTCGCTCAAGCTGAAAAAAGCGCACGAGGTGCTTCCGTGCCTTGAAAAAGCGGTTGCGCTCGACCCTGAAAATGAAGAGATCACGATGATCGCCGATACGGCGAAGCGACTCGGCAACGACATCTACTCCACCAACCGCGCGCTCGAACTCGGCCACTACAGCCCCGTTATCGACGAGGCCGACAAGGAGCTTGATCAAAGCAACCTGAACGCAGCAATGCAGCTTTACCTTAAATCAAATGACGAAGAGGGGCCAAGCGCGGAAGCGTATTCAGGTCTCGGCGTGATCTCCTATTATCAGCAGCGGTACGACGACGCGTTCAGGCTCTTTGTCGAAGCAATCAAGCTGAACCCCTCGAAACAGGACATCCTGCTCAACCTGCTCGACTCGGCCAAAATGTGCGGCAAGACCGCCGAGGCAAAACAGATCTATGACCTGTGCGTCAAGGAGTATCCGGCGCTGGAAAGTATACGGAAGGATTTTGAGGGATAGGGCAGATCAGGTTTGTTCATTTCAAGCAGCATTTTTTTCACGAAGGCTTCTACGCATCATTTCCCTGCTCAGGCTTCTGAACCGTTTTTTTGAGCTCGCTCGTCAATCGGTCCCAGACATCAGGATGGGCCTCCACCAGCCGGGAAATGTCGGCAAGGTCTTTTATTCTCTTGCTTTGGCGCCGCTGCTCATCGTTCCACGCCCGGATTTTTCCTTCTAGGGTGTCTTCAAGGGATGCCACCCTCATGAGGATGCCGTGAATGTCGGCCGGGACGGAGCGGGCAGGGAAATCTTTATAAAACTCTTCGGTTCTGATCTGGATACTGATCTCTGCACCGCCTTTAAGGTTGATCGACCTTTTGAAGCGCTCCGCCGTGAATCCGTTTTTTTCCAGAAGCGAAACAGCTTTTTCCAGGGAACCTGTTGCCATCACGATATCGACGTCCCTTGTCACCATCGGTTCCTGCGCCCAGTGGTTGACCGCAATGCCACCGATGGCACACCAGGGTATGCCGGCGCGTTCAAGGCACTCCACCATGCGCATCACATCATTGACGCCGCCGTTTGTCTGCCAGTCGTAAAAATGCCTGGGGGTCATGGCTGCTCCATTAGATAGTCCATAGCATAACCATCCCTGCGATTTGTAATACAAAACAAATCAACTGCTCACCACCGAAGGTCATGCAAACGAATGAGTCCCTCACGGCTGCAGCAGCTCGAACCCGCTTTCGCTTTCAAACGTCCGTTTCGTCGTCGTATTGACAAGTTCGAATATCACAATTTCGAGCACGTGCCACGTGATCACACCCCCGCGAACGCAGCCGCAGATCGCGGTGTCTCCCCTGCCCACGGCCGCGTGCAGGTGCAGCACCGGGCTGCCCGAAGCGTTTGGCGCGATGGTGCCGACGCCCGCGATTTCGTGGACGTTGTCGAGCAGGTGCTCCATGGGTTCAATGGGCCGCGCCGCGCCGTCGCGCGGGCCCGCGACCACCCTGCTGCCCTTGTCCGCCCCGCCGAGCGCGATCACGGTGGCGAGCCTGATGGCCTTTTCCAGCGCGAACCGTTCGATGCACTCGTGGAGTATTTCACCGTGTGTCAGACGGACGATGAATATGCGTCCCATTGTTGCCTGAGCGCAGTTCATATGCGTGCCTCCCTTGGATGTTGCGGCGCAGTAAGTCTTTCAAGTTGCGAAAGATACCGAAAGGCATCTTCTCTGGTGGCCCCGCACATCTCCGGCGAAGGTTCAAAACGGACGCACACTGCCGGCCGCTCCTTTGTGCCGAAAAGCGCGCATTTCAGGTCCGGGGTAAGCTGTACGCACGGCACGCCCGCAGGCTTGCCCAGGGACATTCCGGGTATGGGTGAGGAAATTGAGGGGGCGATGCAGCAGGCAGCACATCCAGGCCGGCATTTCATTCGTTTTCATTCCTTAAAAAAAAACTAAAGTTGAAATTCGGCAATTCCGATAACTAATAATGAAGACCCCGATTGCTCTACAGCACCTCCCTTGTGTGCGGCCAGTCAGCTTGAGCTTCCCCAAAAGATACAAGCGGCGGCGGAGTGCGTGGGACCTTCAGATTATCTTCGAGAGACAGATGACACACCACCAACATCTGTCTCTTTTTTTTACTGCTTTTAATGTGCAAGGCGTTCCGTCAAACGGCGAACCGTATTTCGATCACGTCGCCCGGCCGGATGGCGTAATCGCGTTCCACCACCTTGACCAGCCCCTTTTTCTGGCAGTCGTTCCAGTTGTGGCAGCTCATGAAATCGTCGAAGCGCGCCACGTCCCCCTTGATGAATCCGCGGGCGAGGTCGGTATGGATCTTCCCGGCGCAGGTCACGATATCGGCGTCCTTTGCGACCGGCCATGCATGAACCTCTTTGGGTCCCGCGGTATAGAAGAATACGATAGCCGCCTTTTCAAGGCACGCCTCGATCATGTGGTCGACACTGTTCCCGCCATGGTCCATGATCACGGGCTTGACGCTCAGCATGTTCATGGGCGCGAGCATCGCGCGCTCTCCATCCGACCAGGCGCAATCGCACAGCGGCTGTTCCGCTTCCAGCGCATGCAGGCATTTCCGCAGCAGCGTCTTCTCTTCCGGATCGTGCGACCGTTCAAACCGGCCCTCCGTTTTCTCCATGTCATGGATCAGGAGGTCGAGGATCAGCTCCTTGGCGATGAGTATTACATCGCACTGGACATACTCGTCTTTGATGAACTCCACATAGTGCGGCGACGTTTTTTTCGGCTTGCATTTTTCCACTAGAAGTCTCATGCGCGGATCGCCGTATTTGACCTTGCCCTCCGGAACAGCGACCCCATGATACCCTATTTTCATTTCTCTTTTCCTTTGTCATTGCCGTTTAAAAAAATGCTAAAAATGGTTTCTGAGAGCATCAATACGCAAGATCGTGGAACATCAAAGCTGTTGCGCGATTGCATTGTATATTGTATATCTTTAACCGAACGTGCGTTGTACCCGCGTGCACCGCAACGCATTTATCGCCTGTTTCAATGGACCTGTTCCGGAAGCGACCTGTGGTTCTTTTCGCGATCTCACGACGCCTTTCCGTTCCCTGCGCCCTGGGGATCGCCCTGGCGACGCTCCTGCCGCAGGATTCCGCCGCCAAAGTGATTCCCGGTTCCGACGGGATTCCTTTGCAAACGAAACGAACCGCGGTCACCGCCGGATACGTGCGGGAGTTTGAATCCCGTACACGGCCGTTTTTTGAGGCCCGCGCGCGAGAAGAGGGGATTTCCGCGCCATCGCGCGCAACCGGGTCCATACGGGAGTCCGACCTGCTCATGATCCCGCGGCTCTGGAACCGTCTCTCACCCTCGTTCAAGGCGCTCTACGCACAGGCGGTGGACATCCCTGACAAGTATGTCATGCATATTTCGCCCGGCGGCCATTTTGAACTCTACTACACCACCACTGATCCGTCTGAAGGGGTCGATACGACCGATACCATAGGCTACGGTAATGGACAGGGGTGGCGCACCAGGACCAGCGGTTCGAACGGCATACCCGATTACATCGACGAGGTGGCCTGGGCGTGCGACAGCTCCTGGTCGCTCCACGTCGAAAGATCCGGATTAAACCCGCCGATCCCGTACAAACCTCCGGGTCACCCCTCGGACCGGTACAAGGTGGTGGTCACGCTTCTGGGCGCGCGGGACTACGGCTATACCTTTGCCGTGGGACGGGGAATCGATGCATCCAAGGGATATGCCAGTATTTTTCAGCTCCGCAACCACTGGAACGGAGACCTATGGGAAAGCTTTGGGTACGACAAACGCCCCCAGGACGGCATTCGGGTCACCTGCGCGCACGAGTTGTTCCATGCGGTCCAGTATGCCATGACATGGAACACCCTGTTCGGCGACGATCTTGACGATTTTCCCCTCGGCTTTATCGAGGGGACCGCGGTACTCATGGAGGAGATAGCGTTCGACTATGTTAATGACTATCTGCAGTACGCGACGGCCTTTTTCTCCGATCCCCGCATGTCGTTTTTCGACGCATCGGGCGGCCTGCGCGCGTACTCGAACTCTCTTTTGACCAAATACCTGTACGAAAAATTATCACAGCCGCCCGGAATCGGCTTGTTCAAACAGATGATGGTCACCAACTATGCCGCGGTCACCCCCTTTGACGAAAACCTGCGCGCGGCGGCGCTTACATCGGGCATGCCCTGGACCCTGATGCTCAACCGGTTCCATACCGGCAGTTACTATACGGGAGTGCGCGCGGACACGGCCCGGTTCCTTGCCGACGCGTCTCTTTTCAGTCAATGGAGCTATCCGGCCGACACGCTTCCCGCATCGCGCAGCGTGTCGAAAACCGTGGGGCCCTATGCGATGCAGACCATGGCCTTTACCGTTGATTCACTTGACGGCGACACGCTCCATGCCGGTTTCGAAGGCGCTGCGGGAACCGGCAGTGCCCTGCCGCCGCCCTCCTGGGCCGTTTCCTGCATTCTTACCTCGCCAAGCCGGCCCGACTCGATGGTGCCCATTCCCATTGACCAGACCAACCGCGGCTGGTGCCGTATTGACAGGTGGAGATCGTGGCGCGAACTCCTCGTCCTGGTCACGAACGGCCACCCTTCCCAGACGCGCTCGGCAACGCTTTCGCTTCTTCCCTGCCCGGTCACGTATCCGGCCGGAAAAACCGCGACCGTATCGAGCGATGCGCCTGACGGCGGCAGTTCTTTGTCCATCACCCTTTCGACAACGGAAGACCTCCGCTGTTCGCTTGAAGTGCGGTCGATCGCTGAGCCGCCGCCGGCCATCCCTTCCACGCTCCTGCGGCTCTCGTCGCTCTGGAGCGTGAGCTATCCCGCGTTCTGGGGCAGCGGCGCATCGCTTTCCGGCACGATTTCGGTCCTGTCCCGGCGCATTGATTCGCTGAAAAACAGTTGGCTCATACGCGACGATTCGATAGCCGCTTACGCATGGAACACCTCCTCCGCGCTCTGGGAGCAACAGCGGTCCCAACTGACCGTGACTGCCGGGGCCTTCGTATGCTCAACGGAAAATGTTCAATCGAGAATCTACGGCGTGTTCGCCTCCCTGCCATCATCGCCTGATACGACCGCAGCACTTGCCATTTCAAACCTCGGCCGCTTGTCGGCGAATAAATATGTAGAATTTCAGGCGCGCGATATAACCGGCATCCGCATCTACGGCGGCGACGGCACGCTGGTCTGCGCCACAGGCACCGGTTCACTCGCGTTTCAGAAATATGCGGGGGGCTACCGGTGGCGCCTCGCCAACAACCACGGCAGGAACGTTGTCCCGGGTTTTTACACGGCGCTTATCACGCGCCGCAACACGACACAATCCACCCTGAGAAAAATAATGGTGTTTCCATGAACACAGCGCTTCGCATCGTTCTGGCTGTTGCAGGCATGTCCCTGCTCTGCTGTTTCCCGCCGTTCAAGAAAACGGAAAAAGAGGAGATCCAGCGGATCCCGGCGTTCAACGAGAACGTATGGCTGGCCCCGCTGATAGACAAGAGCGGCATTCGCGGCATGCATATCTGGCCCGCAGATACCATGCAGCAGAACGTGTTATCGGGCCATATTGAACGGATACGCGACAAGCTGCTCTCTGAATTTTACCGGTGCGAGAAATACGGCCATTTCACGATGGTGAACGACAGCCTTCAGTCCTCGATACGGGTCATGGCCACGCTTGAGCGCTCCACACTCGTGCAGGACACCATCCATATGCCGGTATCGATCAAGGTCGTTTCACTGGCCGACCGGAAAACCTGGGACTTTTCCTACAAGGTTCGCGGCACCGCTCCGCCCTCCCGACGGGAGGGCGACCTGTTTCATTACTGTGGCCTGCTGCTCGTCGACCTCAGCAACTCTATCCCGTACCGTCAGATCGTCTACCCGTTTTACCGGGAAAAAAAATGACGACAGGGCATCCGGCCTTCGCATCGACAGATGGCTTCCCGCGTTTTTTGATGGACGCCGGGCCTTGCATCATGGTAAAATCTCGCTGTACTATGCGTGAAGAAATGCGGGAACGCCATGGAAATCTACAGTTTTACCGCACATAAGGAGTTCACGGTACTCAAATTGCGCGGCGATATAAAAATTGCCGAGCTTCCCGCCCTGTCCCCGGCATTGAACGAACACACGGCAAAAAATCCGAACCAGCATATCGTCCTTGACCTCGCGGAGGTGACCGCCATCGACCGGAGCATATGCATTCTCCTGTCAAATATACAGAAACGGCTTCATGCGGGCGGAAAAAAACTCTCTATGCTCCATGCAACACCCCGGATTGCGGCCATGCTCAATACCGCGGGCATTTCCGATGCGATCGAGGATATTTACACACTCGAATGTGATTTGAACGAAGAACTCTTCAAAACCTATTCGCTCTATTCGTACCAGGAGCACGATGTGCAGCGGCTGCAATGCAGCTGCGTGGTGTGCGGGACCAACAATGTGACAGGCTACCTTCTCAATCCGAACAACTTTACATGGTCATGGGTTGAAGACGAGCTTTTCCCCGTATGCACCACCGTATCAGGAGAGGAATTCGACTTCTTCGCCACCCTGCCGGTCATCTGTCTCGATTGCCACACCGTATCGACCGATCTTCGCCATTTCAATCTCACCGACAAAAACGGCACGGTCATGCTCCATTCAACGCTCTCTGAGAGCGCGAAACTGCATCTTACCAAAAACATTAAAAAACGCAAGAAAATAATTGACGGGTGCGCCGAAGCGAACGGTGACTTATTCCTCTATCCCCGAAGCCGGAACGCGGCATACTATCTGTATCTTCTTGCCGACTCCAGCATCCGCACCCTGGCGCTGAACAAAAAAGAGGCGGATCCGTTTCTCGTGGGCCTCATGAACTACCTGGCCATACGGTATGCCGACCACGAATACAAGGAGGAACTGATCGACAACTGCAGGACGTGGCTTACCCAGGCGCGCAACGAAAAAAAGATCCGTTCGCATGGCGAAGAGGCCCAGGCGCTTTTTATTCTCTTTGCAGCCGCGCTCTCCCTGCAGAAAATCAAGGAAGCCAACACGCTGATGCAGGAGTTCTCGTCAATGATGGAGACGATTTCATATTCAAAAACGGCAGAACATTCGATCTCCTCGCCGCTCTTCTGGTACCATCAGATGAAAGTATTATGGCAAAAGGAAATAGCGAAAAAATCCACCTCCTTTTCCCGGCACTACACCCCGTAGTTCCAGCGCCGGCCTCTCTCCAACAATATCCGCCTTTTATGCAGGGAACCATATATATTCACCCCTGCATCCTGTCCGGACAGACGTTTCGAAACCTGAAATTCGAAATCAGACATCCTCCAGCGGTTGCAGCGATTTCAATACTCTTCTTTCGAATACACTTCCGTTCCGGAACAATCAAACACCTGCCGCTCTGCGCGGGTCTCACCAGTTGCCGGAAGGAACACACCATGAAAAAGCTACTCTTCTTTTCCGCAGGGGTCATCGCTCTCACGCAGCTCTTATGTGTGTCCAACCAGGACCTTGCCGCCAAGCCGGACCTGAAAACAGACAAGGAGAAATACAGCTACATGATCGGTCTTGATATCGGCGGATCGCTCCGGTCCCTGTATACCGACCTTGATTACAACGCGCTGCTCTGGGGAATCCAGGACGTCATCAAGGAGCGCGAGCACCTGATGAGCGACTCGTCGCTTTCGCAGCTCAAGCAGGAGTTCAATCTTGAGATGCAATCGAAGTACATGACAAAAATGAAGGAAGACGGGGAAAAAAACACCAAGAACGGCGAGACATTCCTCGCCGCGAATAAGAAGAAAAAGGATATGAAAACGACCGCAAGCGGCCTGCAATATTCGGTGATCAAGGAAGGGAACGGCCCGACGCCAAAAGCGACCGACGTCGTCAAGGTCCACTATCGCGGCACACTCATCGACGGCAAGGAGTTTGACAGCTCGATCAAGCGGGGCGAACCGGTCGAATTCCCGGTAAACGGCGTTATTCCCGGCTGGACCGAAGCGCTCCAACTCATGAAGGTCGGATCCAAATACAAGCTCGTCATCCCGCCCTCGCTCGCGTATGGCGACCGCGGAGCGCCGCCCGATATCGGTCCGAATGCGGTGCTGGTATTCGAAGTGGAGCTTCTCGATATTGTAAAGAAACAGTAGCCCGGCCCCGCGGCGCAAAGGAGGCCGGCATCGCTCCTATTTGCTCCTGGCAGATACGACCGCGAACGCATGTATACCCTCGCCCTTGCCGAATGATGTAAGGTCTTCTCCGGACGTTGCGGTCAAGGCAATATGTTCGACCGGCAGCGACAGCAGATTGCCGATTGATAATTGCATTGCGGACAGATGGGGGGCGAGACGGGGCCGGTGCGCCTCAATTGAAATTGAAACGTGAATGATGGCGAATTTCGTGAGCATGCCGAGTGCCGCGGCAAGGTATTGTTTGCTGTCGGTGATCCCGCGCTTGAGGCAGAGGTCGTCTGCGATCTTTCCGAGCACCGGAACGCCGTGAAGACCCGAGACCGCGTTGGTAACGGCGTGGAGCACGACATCACCGTCGCTGTTCCCCTTAAGCCCGACGCAGCCCGGAATGACCATGCCGCCAAGCACCAGCGGCTTGTCCGAGCTTTCAGGCTCAAAACGGTGGGAGTCCTGACCGATTGCGGAAATGTACATGGATCACCCGTATCACTCGTCAGTGCCGGTTCTCAACTCACGGGAATCAGGGGGAGAATCAAACGTGATTCTGTTGCCCGGCCTTTCCGGTCCTCCCGCGCCTTCATTATGCTGCACATCACCGCGCTTGCCCGCATAGGTTCCAAGACCGTCCTGCTCGCTGCCAAATACCGCCTGCTCGATCCCGTCATTTATTTCGGTGAAGTATCCGTTAAGCCGGTTTGATATCTTTTCCAAATAATCTATCATTGCCGCTGTCTGTGCCTCATTCAGCTTGAACAGGGGCGAGTCGTGGTACTGTTTCCTGAGCATGGAAACGGTTTTAGCAAGCGATACCAGCACTTCAGACTCGCTCTCTTTCAGACGATTCGCCGCTGTTCCCTTGTTGCCAGGAGCCCGCATCAGCCCGTCCGCCGGGTCGTGGGGTTCCCTATCGGAAACAACGGCAACCGCATCAACGGGCTCCGCGACCGATCTGCGGATTTTTTTCCGGAGCTCCCGTCGAAACTGAGCAGCCTCTTCGTGCTCCACTTCCTTTTCAAGCCGCGCCCTGAGCTCTTCGCGGATCCTGAGCGTCAACCGCGTCCGTTCCTTTACCTCGACATCCTTTCGCACGCGCTCATCAAGATCGCGAAGCGCCTTTTCGCGCAGGGCGGTTTCATGCTCGCTCCTTGCTTCCTGTTCCACCGTCGCGGCCAACTCCTGCACCGCCTCCTCTTTCAGACGCTGCCGCTCCTTTTTTGTCAGGCGCGACAGGACGTCCGCGCGCGCGAGCGCACAGGCCTCACGGTACAGATCATCCTGCTTCGATGCGACCAGTTTGCGATAAAGCTTCTCACGCAGGTTCCGGCGTTCCTCCTCCTCGATCTCCACCAGCATTGCCGCACGTTTTTCTTCGGTAACGCCGCGTAACGCCCGTGCCCGCATTTCACGCTGCAGCCGCTCACGCACGTCGTTTTCAATCTTTGCGATTTCGTACCGTTCGATGCGGTCTTTGATCTCCGCATACAAGTCAGCAAACACCTGACGCTTGACGCTTTCCCGGTCCTCCACGGGTTCCTGCGCCTGCCGCGCTCTCAGGCCAGCACCGGGAACGGCTGTATACCGCCGCCTGAAAAGCAGAACAATGAACACGGCAAACGCCCCAACAACGGCTGCTCCGCATAAAAACGCCATGGCGCCGGAGTCACGCATGCCGCGTGCGCTGCCCCTTCGATGCTGCGCCTGAACGATTGACGATTCAGGATCCTCCCCTGGCGCTCCTTTGCCCGCGAGGCGGGAAGCAGCCGCATCCTGCCGCGCCGGCCTGTTTTGCCCGTACCGCAGCACAAAGGTCAGGTCGCCGAGCAGCTCGATCGCCTGTTCGTGCGAGGCCAGATCAGCGCGCCAGTCATCACTGTGGTAGAACGTGGCGTTGTCCTGAAGAAGTTCGAACGGCTGGCCGTAATCGTCGGTAAAAGTCTGCAGGCACTGCGCAACGTTGATAAGCGCCGTCACCACCCCGCCGCACTTCTTGATACCCAGGGCGGTGCGTCCTATGCAGGGCTTGCTCCACACAAGGCAATACCGGCCGTTGATCCACGAAAGACCGCCATAGTACGGCGATTCCATGGCACGGGCAGAGTGAAACCACTCCCTCTCCGCAACGATGCCGGAATAGTTGCTGTCCAGGGTCTCGTAGCTGATCGTGGAAAAGACCTTTCCGCTTTCGTCCGCGACAATGACCGCGTAAAATTCCGGATACCGCTGCAAGAGTTCACGGAAATACCTCTGGATCCAGGTACTGTCCCCTTTTTCCATCGGCTCGACGGCGCGGACCGATGCGGCGAAAATGGAATCCATCCTGAAAAATTGGTTTACCAGTAGATCGGCAGGGGTCTCTGCGGCAAACGCGGGAACGTGAACCAGAAAGGCCATGGTTGACAGGCACAGCATAGAATGGCGGTACATGTGCACAGTGCGCTGCATCCAATCCCCCATAACCGGTACACAACCGTCGTGGTACCTTGGCTTTGGAAAACCGAAGTACGTGTCTCCCCCACCCTGCTCTCTGACGTAAGGTGTATTCATCCGCCATACGCCAGGATATCCGTGCCGCATGCGGCCCGTGCCTCCCTTTTTTTTGAGAAGCCACAGGAATATACTATGCGTATAAACCGTTATCAAATATAAAAATTCAGATTGCTTTTGCCCGGGGATCCTCCCAAGGCAAAACATCGGAACTGCAGGCAGGTCAGGGGCCGTTCAGATCAAAAACCTGTTTGACGGTGGTATTCCCCTGCCCCTTGCCGGCCACGGGAAAACGCCACAGTTTCATCTCATAGCTGAGCCCTTGGAAATACATCTTGTTGTCCTTTTTCTTTGCGGTCAGGGCAACGTCAATGATCTCGCCGCTGTCACCGACTTCGAATTCAATACCGAGCTTTTTCTCAATACGCTTTGAAAAACCGCGCCAGTTCTCGTTGATCACGGCAGGAATATAATAACGGTCCAGCACCGACCGTATTTCCCGGGTGCGATCGCCCTTCGAAGCAACAGCAGCGAACTCGGCAGCAACCGCAGTCCGCACGTATTCGGAAATCATCCTCCTGCCGTTGCAATCGCGGCGCATGATCGAATCAACCAGAAAAATCACGCCGGTGGGGAAAAACTCGCGGACTTTTCCCGTATAGGGAATATAGCTTCGGTTATACAAATTCACGCTTGTTCCCTCACGGGCCATGTCCCATGTCTCGGCAATTGCCTCATTATCCACACAGGTATCGCCGTCCGTGAAAAACGCCTGCTTCAGGATAAACACCTCGGCAATCGTATCACCCGTCTCGCTAAGACCGAACGGCTTGCAAAAAGCGGTGCGGATATGATTGAACCGTCGTACCGTGCCGGACGGCATGGTGACGTCCCAGGTTGCAAGCTGCCATATTATCCCATTATCAAGGTACTCCACGCGGTCTTTCTTATGGATCCGGTTCTCTGCGGAAAGCGTATCGCCTTCATACACCCAGTAGCCGGCAAACGCCCTGTTAATAGCCTCTCTCTGTGCATCGTCGAAACGGTTTGCCGACGCCTCGTTCCGTATTCCGCCCTGCAAGGTCGCTAATGCGGAAAAACCGGGCATTTTATGGATCATCTGCCAGAACAGAAAAAGGAACACGGCTGACAATGCTATGAGAATAAGGAGTGGCCGGTTTCCTGATGGACGGCGGCTGGATGAGATCCGCATAGTATGCTCCTTGGATAACGTGCCGACCGGAAGGGAAAAGGCGGCAGCAGTTGAACCCGGGGTTTCAGCGTCCTGCCGGTCATCCCTGAAAATAGACTTTTTATACGGCGCACTTCCACTGTACAGTCAGTTTTGAGTATTTTAACTACTTTGCGTCACCGGTAACCTCGCCCAGGAGCATGTCCCATGGAACAGGCAATCCGCCAGATACTTGCCGCCATCGGCGAAAACCCGAAGCGACCGGGTCTGGTGAAGACACCGCTTCGCGTGAAGCGCGCGTATGAATTCCTCATGCAGGGATACAAGCAGGACCCTGCCGACATCCTGAAAACCGCGATTTTCAAGGAAGAGTGCAACCACATGATCATTGTGCGGGACATCGAGGTGTACAGCACGTGCGAACACCACCTGCTCCCCTTTTTCGGCAAATGCCATATCGGCTATATTGCCAGCAACAAGGTCTACGGCGTGAGCAAGCTTTCGAGACTCGTGGACTGCTTTGCGCGGCGGCTCCAGGTGCAGGAGCGGCTTACCCAGCAGATCGCGGCCTCGCTTGTCAAACCCATACAGGCCGAAGGCGTGGGCGTGGTCATTGAAGCGCAGCACCTCTGCATGATGATGCGGGGCGTGCAGAAGCAGAACTCCAAAATGATCACCTCCGCCATGCTCGGCAGCTTTCGGAAAGAACAGTCCACACGAATGGAATTCTTAAACCTGATAGGCATGGGTCACACGTTATTGTAAATGTAGGAACGCGATAACCGCGTCCCTACATTTTATGAAAAGATAATTACCGGCATGATATTTTTTGTTTTCGCGTTAGGGTGGACAGAGGGTGTGCAAGAGCGCCTGCCTGCCGTTCTTTGTAAAAAATCTTTTTTCCAAATAAGGCCTTTAGGCGCCGAGACTTCGGCAGGCAGGCAGTG
>JAFGOU010000021.1 GCA_016926315.1 Chitinispirillaceae bacterium | reverse complement strand
GTCGCCGTACCGGAACAGACCGCATCTGCCGCACCGTCGCTCCATTGCCCTGCGAAGCTCCTCCTCGAGGAAGAATCCGCCGAAAAAAAGCATGGGCGCGCCGGCTTCGGTTTTCCGTATCCGTTTGAACCTCACCCCTTCCATGATCCGCTCGTAGAAGTCCTTGTGTGCACGATACGACGCGCCGTGGCGGATCACCTGGATATACCGGGCGTCAATGGAGAACTCCCGCACCGTCCGGTCCGCGTCGGGCGTGATGCACGAAATTGCCTCAAGCGGATTTCGCAGCTCGTAAAAATGGTTTTTTTTGCAGTGTTCGATGCAGCGCGGGAAATAGTCGACAAGAAGGATCTTCGTGTCCGGTGGAAGCGTCGCCAGTGAGGGGGCCAGATGATAACCGAGGCCGGTTCCAAGAAAGATGACCAGGTCGCCCCAGAATTCCGTGCCCGCAAAATGATCGGCCTCTTTTTCCGGGTCGACGGCTGAATGGAGATGAAAGAGGGCTCCTTTACGGTTGATCCGGGCCGAGAGCACGCCGGAACGGGCGATAAAGAGCTCGAGTTCGGCGGTGCTGTCGGGTTTCTGGTGTTCGGGGTGATGTATACGCATGGGGCTCGCGGAGATTCACCTTTACCTTTTTTGACAAAATATATATGATTGAAAAAGATGATGAAACAACGGGAGAATCTTTCGAAACTCTTTGTCGACATCGTGCATTGCGCCCGCGTAGGCGACTACGCTGCAGCCGCGTCGCTTCTGAATCGCGCGCTTCTTCTAGTCCAGGTCGAACTTTCCCGCGGGACCGTGCCGGCCGACGTGCTCGCGCAGGCGACGCGGCATCTTGACGAGATGTTTCAGGCGCAGAAGCGGGGCGACTGGGTCGGGTTTGCCGATGCGCTCGAGTTTTCCTTCTCCGGATTCTGGCACGACCATTTTTCAGCGCCCTGCTGAGTCATATCTCGGACGCTGAAAGCGTCCTCCCGTCGCGGTTATCTCCCGTGCTGTCAATTGACCGCAGGCGCCCTGGATATCCGCTCCCCGGCTCGATCGTATGGTGGCGCTCAATCCGAGACGATGCAGAAGATCGGAGAACCGCTCGATCCGTTGATTCGAAGGTGAGGCCACCTTGCCGCCTGATACCGGGTTGAGCGGAATAAGGTTGATCTTGCAGGTCACGTCTCCCAGCAGGGCGAAAAGGGCGTGCGCCGCCTCTTCGGTGTCGGTTTCTCCCGCTACAACGACATACTCAAACGTGACACGTCGTCCGGTTTTTTCAAAATACCGCCGGGCCGCGGCAACGAGCGTTTCGATCGGGTACTTTTTATTGATCGGCATGATCGCACTCCGCTTGTCGTTCGAGCAGGCGTTCAGCGAGATGGCAAGACCGATATTCAGGTTTTCGGCGATGAGACGGTCGATCGAAGGGACCACGCCCGCTGTGAAGACCGTGATCCGCCTCCCGCCGATGTTGAAGGCGTCGTTGTCCATGATGATGGCGAGGCTTGACCGGAACGCGTCGAAATTTGAAAGCGCTTCTCCCATGCCCATAAAAACGATATTCGTGACCGCTTTGTCGCCCTGTTTTTCCTGATAGTCGTTGATGCCGATAAGCTGGCCCAGTATTTCGTCCTGCGTAAGGTTCCTGATGAATCCCAGCCGTCCGGTTTCACAGAACGTGCATCCGAGGCCGCACCCGAGCTGGCTCGAAAGGCAGGCGGTGCGACGGTCACCGTCGATAAGCAGCACGCTTTCGGCGATATGGGGAGAGTCGAGCAGGGCAAACCCGAATTTGACGGCGTCTCGCCGGGTCGAGGTGAGGAAGATTCGCGCATCGAGTTTATCCAGAGTAAACGTCGCGGCAAGGGCGGTACGGGTCGTTTTGGCGATGTTGTTCATCGCGTCGAACGAACCGACCCGTTTCTGGTAGGTCCATTTGATCACCTGCGTCGCGCGGAACGCGGGTTCTCCCATGGCAAGGAGACGGGAACGAAGTTCGTGCAGGGGCAGGTTTTTGAGGCGGATGCGGGGTGCATTTTCAGAACCGTCGGATGCATGTTGATCGACCATTATGGTACCTGGAAAAAGTTCCGCGGTGAAATATAAGCGGGAATCCGGTTGCCATGCAAATGATTCGGCGCATGGACAACGGTTCAGGGCGGAGAGGCGGCCAACGACCGATACCGCTATTCTCCCCGTAGGTCGCGCCATTGTCGCGCCTGGATTTCAAGCGAAGTATTGGAAAACCCGCAGCTCCTTTTCGTCCGGAAACTCCTTCAGCGCGGCACCGGCGACCTCCCGCGCCTGAGCGCTCCAGCCTGCCAGAAGAAGCGTTTTCACCCTGAGCTCCCAGTGCCTGACCCTGAACTCCCTTTCAGGAGGAAGTTCCGCTATCTGTGAGAGCAGCGCGTTCGCCAGAGGGATGTTTTTTTTGTTAAGTGCTTGTCCGGCGGATACCAGGAGCGTCCATGGCCTGCCCTGAATGCTCGTTCGTCCCCGCGCGGCATGGAGCTCCGCCTGTCCCGCAAAAAAAGCGGTCAGGGACTCCGGCAACGCGAGCCGCGAGCAGTAATCGCAGGTCCAGGCAAGGTGCGCGGCGCGGGTATCGGGGTCCATCGTCTTTTGCGGGGCGGTTGCGGCAAGCGATTGGAGCGTTTCCAGGACCTGCGCGGCGCGGTGCTTCTCGCAGTGGCGCTCCAGGACTTTAGCGTGACCGGAATGCGCCATTCCCTTCGCTTCAGCCGGGTGTTGCAGTGCCCAGGCTATTTTTTCCGCGCAGTCGTCCGCGTCGCCGGACGAATAGGCAAGGTAGTCGCGGCCTTCGTCGAACAGTTCCTGAAGCGAATGGGTAATCCGGTCGGTGACCAGCAGGCTGCCGCACCCCATGGCCTCGAACACGCGCAGGTTCAGGTCGTTATGCACCGCCTGGTTGACCACGATCCTGCTCGATTGGTACACCGGGGAATAGTCGCCGGTCGCGAGGTGAACGTGAACTCCTTTCTGTCGCAAAGAATCGAACAGTTCCAAACGCCGAGGATTTCTGGCCGGGTCGAGCGTTCCGACAAACGCGACATCGTGGTTGCGCTGCGCCCACGGCATGAACGCCGATGAGTTCCGGCAGAAGACCGGGAGCCACTGCGGATTCGGGTGATACCCGGACATGAGCGGGACCATATTCTGCTGCGCGCAGAAAAGGCGGTCGAACAGTGCGGCGTAATGACGGTGCCAGGTCAGATGAAGGTGGGTATCGATGGCGTACCATGCCTTTGGAACATTCATTTCTTCAAGGCCGGCATGGATGAGCGGGGTTGAATGGTCGCCCTGGAAAATAACATCGGGCCGGAAATCGTAGGTAATCGCAGCAATGCGCATGGCACATGATGCCGGTTCCCTAAAAAAATCAAACGGCCGGTTGTCCTCATGAGCGGTCAGCGGAACATCGGCCACCACCAGCACCCGGTGCCCGGCCGCGCGCCAGTGGGAAGAAAACAGGGGAGTGCCGAGAGAGAGGATATTCATGTCAGTTTTCAAACTTTTCGATGTCGAACGTATCGCAGAAATAGCCGAACCCTTTTTCCAGAACCTGATCAAAGAAGAAAATGCCGGCAAGTCCACAGCCAAGAAGCAGGACAACAAGGGAGAGAAAACAGATGGCCGGCGCTTCGAACAGGGAAAAAGCAAAGGATACCGCGATCCAGATAAACAATCCGACCGAGGCGGAAAGCAAAAATTTCGTCATCGTACCGAAAAGGCGTGAGACCAGGGTTGGCTTTGCTGCGCCGGTCGTTATCGGCAGGCACTCCTGGCATATATAATCGCCTTTGATTAACGTCATGTTTTCAAGAGATTTTGTTTTCTGGCATTTTGAACAAAGGCCCATATAGAGGTATTGTATGATTTTTTTTAAAATAGGTGCTTAAAAAAATAGGGACGGTGGTAGTTTAATAGTTTATGATATATATTGTCACATGCCCCGAAAAGCCAGAATCACCGTTATCGGAGCCGTTCATCACCTCATGTCCCGCGGCATTGAGGGGCGGCCGATTTTTCTCGATACTGATGACCGAACATATTTCCTCCACCTGCTCGAACGACTGCTTGGAAGAAAACAGTACCAGCTATATGCATGGTGCCTCATGGAAAATCATTGTCATCTTCTCGTTCGTGTCAATCATAACCCGCTTGGCGGTTTTATGCGGCTTCTTAATGGCTGCTACGCTTAGTACTTCAGGAAGAAAACAGGTACCAGAGGGTACCTGTTTCAGGACCGATATAAATCAATAGTAACCTAGGATCAGAGATATCTCGAAGAAATGATCCGCTATATCCACCTGAATCCGGTCAGGGCTGGTATCTGTAAAACCCTGAAGGAACTTGATTCATTCCCTTGGACCGGCCATTCGATTCTTTCCGGTTCCAGGTCGTGGAACATACAGGATACCCGAGATGTTTTAGCACGTTTTGGCCGTAGCCACGAAAAGGCGGTGGTAGACTACCGGCGGTTTTTAGAAAAGGGTATCGGCAACGAGAGCGAATTGTTCGAGGTCATTCGTAATAGTAATCGGCAGAGAGAAAGTCATTACCAACCAGGGTGCTGGGTGATCGGAAACAGGGAGTTTGTTTCCAGAGCATTGGCAGCGGATAATGAGCGGAAGGTTCGTCTGGCGCGTTATGCGAAGGAGCGGGTATCTCTTGATGACATTGCGGAAAAGGTGTCTGAACGATATGGACTTGTCAAAGGTGAAATTAAGAAGAGAAGCAGGAATGGTCGCCGCTCTCAGGCGCGAAAAGTCTTTTCGTTCATCTGCAACCGCCAGTATCATTATTCAGTTATAGCGATATCCAGATACCTTGGCATCAGTTCTCCGTCGGTGTCGGTCATGATCTCTTTGGGGGAAACTTATGCGATGGATCCCAGGCTTTAAACTACTAAACTATCACCGTCCCCTTGGTTTTCTTGGCTAATGCGTTTGCCGGTAAGGTATTTTTTCCATAAGTTTTCTCTGTGGGCCAGAGAACATGTCTGACGTGCCAATAACAGTCTTTCTGCAAAGGGAGTGCGCAATGTCGCGAACGGTTATGTTTCTTGCCGCCAGTGTTATTTCCTGCCCGGTATTCGCACTTGATCCCCTCCAGAGGCCCAACCTCCCCTACGAATTTTCCGAGTCCAATAGCGAGGATCCCCGCTTCACCGTCACCGACCGGGTCTGGCCGGCAAGCGTCGGTGAAGCCGACGTCTGCCTCTGGCCCGACGATAAAATGGCCGCGGTCTCCTTTACCCTCGACGACGGCGACGCCGCGAACATCGACTGGTGGCTCGACCAGATGGAGTCACGCGGCTGGCGCATGAGCTGGTTCATGATCACCGACTATGCCAACCGCGGTTTCAGTATCGACGCCTACGGCTCATGGGACGACTACCGTTACATTCACGGCCGGGGCCATGAAGTCTCCTCGCATACGTTTACTCATGGCTATTGCAGCAGTCCGGCCGCCCCATACTCGTGCCCCATCGATACGACGCTCGATACCAGCCGCACCACCTGCTGCACCGCCGATAAGGAGTATTTTCAGTCCCAAAAAGACATCCGGGACTCCATTCCAGGCAACCAGTGCCTGACCCTGGCTTACAGCGGCCACGATCCCTACCAGGCGTGGGAGCATGGCGGCGGCACTACATGGTTCTACTCATACGAGCACGATCCGTCGATCGCCGCCAGCTACTATATCGCCGCCCGCGGCACCACCGGAAGGCCAAACAAAGTCAACCGAACTTCGTATATGAACACCTACTGTGGCACCATGGACGACACCGCCTGGATCGATTACCTCATCGACCGCACCGACGACGAACTCCAGTTCTGGCGTGGATGGAACGTAGCGCTCTGGCACGGCATCGAGGACACGGTCGTGCATAAGAAGTATTTCGACTATATCAAGCAGCGCGAGGCCGACCTGTGGGTCGCGCGTTATGTCGACGCGGCGAAATACGGGCAGGAGCGCGATACGAAAAAGCTCACCGTTACCGGCGTCACCTTGGAGCACCTCACCTTTGCGGTCACCGATTCCATGAACGACGCCGTGTTCGACTATCCACTCACGGTAAAGGTGCGGATCGACAACGCCTGGGAGTCGGTGGCGGCCATACAGAACGGGCAGCCGGTAGCGGTAACCATCGTGGAGCATTACGGCGACAAATACGCGCTGGTAAAGGCTGTTCCCGACCGGGGCGAGGTCGTCCTCGCCCGTGCCTCGCTACCCGCCGTCACCATTGCCGCCGACCAGGCACTCACCGAGTCGACACTCGGCGGCCGGAGCATCACCGTTACCGTGAGCAACGACCGGTTCGCCGATAATCAGATCGCTTCCGCCAGCATTATGCTCACCGATGCGCCAGCCGGCTGCACGGTTTCGGGGGTGACATGGATCGACGACACCCATTGCACCGTCCTGCTCGCGTTCGACGGCACTGACTTTGACGCCGACATCACCACGTTCGGCCTTACGGTCGCCGAAGCGGAACTCGAACGAACCATCGCGACCGCGAGCAGCAATCGGTTG
>JAFGOU010000218.1 GCA_016926315.1 Chitinispirillaceae bacterium | reverse complement strand
GAGATGCAAACGGGGGGCGGATCGGTGCTCGGCACTCTCTGCTACCTTGCCCCGGAAGCGCTGGTGTCGCCGAGCGATGTCGACACCCGGGTCGATATCTTTGCCCTGGGCTGCATCCTATATCGCATTCTTTCCGGCGCGCTTCCGTTCGACGGTCCTTCGGTCGGTGACGTATCGAACCGGATATTGAACGAACAACCCGCGCCCCTTGACGACCGGAGCCCGCTGGCCGCCATCACCCTGCGCTGCCTTGAAAAAGAACGCGACAAACGGCCGTCGATCGCCGAGGTTCACCGTACCCTGCGCGACGTAATCGCACCGGAATATCACACCTGCTCCGAACGGCTCCTTGCTTTCATGGCAGGAGGCACCAGCAGCGCGGTGCGTCCCAAGGAACCACCGGTCCTTCCTGCAGGCGCCTGCCGCAGACCGGGCGGATTTTTTCCTCTCTCCGGAAGGGCCTTGCTGGCAACCGTGATGCTGGGCATCACCCTGATTGCATCAGTCCTGCTCCTGGTCAAATCCCACGATGTAATAAAAACGGACCTTCCCCGTCTCCCCGGTACAAGCGCGTTACTAACTCTTGAATCTCCCTCGCCCGACGCCTACGCGAAAAAAAACGCTCCAGGAGCCCCAAACGCACCCGCCCCGCTGACCGGAGCCGCTATCGCCGTTGAAAGCGTCAGTATCGTCATGGCGGGCATCGTACCTGACGACAGCGTTTTTCTCGATGGCAGATTTATCCTGAAACATCGTACCGGAAACAGCGTTGCCATCAAAGCCGAACCGGGACGCCACCACCTCAACCTTCGTCGCAACGGACGTTCGCTGCTATCCCGCGACCTTGACCTGCTCCCCTACGAACGGCTGAACGTCGATCTGCACAATGAAAGGAAGCGCAATGACAGCGTCCCCATCGACTGACACCAGCGAAAGCATCATCACCACCGCGCTCCGGCTTACCACTTCAATGGCCGCCCAGGGTACCATGATGGAACTCATCAACCAGGGTCTTTCGCTCTGCTTCAAGGTGCTTTCGTGCGAACGCGGGCTGCTTATCACCGAAAACAGCGAAGGAACACGCCAGGTCATCGCCCATGCGGGCGACGGCAGCAGGAACGAAGCCTTCAGCACGACCGCGCTGCGTCTTGTCAAAGAGAAAAACGAGCCCCTGCTTATATCCGATACCATCAGCGACGCCACGCTCAGCGTGCAGGAATCGATCGCATCGCACGACATACGGTCCGTGCTCTGCGGAAGGCTCGATCTTCCCGACCGCCTTTTCGCCGGCAAGACGGTATACCTTTACTGCGACAGTCACACCAACCGCCACCCGCTTACTCCCGAAGACCTGGAGAAATTCCGGCTCCTTTCGGCGCTCATGGCGCATTTTGTCCGCAAATCGGAACTGCTTGCCGAACAGGAGGCGCGGATCGAAGAGCTGAAAGGACTGGTGTCGCAGAAACGGTTCGAAGACCTGCTCTTCGGCAGCAAATCGTTCGAGCGCTGCCTTGCCATGGTAAAGCAGGGTGCGGCAACCGATGTCCGCGTGCTGCTGTTTGGCGAAACAGGGACCGGCAAGGAGTCGCTCGCCCGTATCGTGCACAAACTCAGCAGGAGGGCGAACGGCCCGTTTCTTGCCGTCAACTGCGGTTCCATACCGCCGAACCTTATCGAAAGCGAACTGTTCGGCCACGAAAAAGGCGCCTTTACCGGCGCGGTGTCGTCAAAAAAAGGGTATTTCGAGGAGGCGGATGGCGGCACGCTCTTTCTCGACGAGGTCGGCGAACTCCCCGCTGCCGCACAATCCCACTTTCTGCGGGTCCTGCAGGAGGGTGAGGTGGTCAGGGTCGGCTCGACCCGACCGATAAAGGTCGATGTCCGCATCGTGGCCGCAACCAATGTGAACCTCGAAACCGCGATGGCTGAAAACCGGTTCAGGAGGGACCTATTCTTCCGGTTGAATGAGTTCCCGGTCAAGGTCCCGGCAATACGGGAGCGCGAAGACGACGCGCTGCTCCTGGCCCGCTATTTCCTGAAACAGTACGGCGAAACGTACGGCAATAAAACCCTCCGGTTCTCCCGCGAAGCGGAAAAGGCGATCCCCCTTTACGCCTGGCCGGGCAATGTCCGCGATATCCAGAACAGAGTACAGCGCGCGGTGATCACCGCTTCGGGCACGACCATCGGCAGTGAAGATCTCGGCCTGAGCGCCGGTGACGCTCTCGCCTTTTCCACCTTGCAGCAGGCCCGCGAATCGGTCGACCGTGACATGATCGCCTTTGCCCTGAAAAAAGCGCCGGGTAACCTTACCAACGCCGCAAAAATTCTTGATATCGACCGGAAGAGCCTGCGTCTTCTGCTGGAGAAGTACGGGATTGAGCACCGGGAGTAGCCAATCCACCATACCATATGATGATTTGAATCAAGGTTTTCCTGTCATAGCATTTTTTCCGGCACCGAGCGTTTTCTCTTGACGGTTGATGGTGAATGATTCTATATTTAAATCATAGTGATTCATTGCCGAATCATCCATCACAGGAGATGTACCATGACAGCGCTCACCATCCGACGAATTCCACCTCCCGTGGAAAAGGTCATCCGCGATAAAGCCCATCGTGAACATATAAGCCTTAACAAGGCTGTGGTAGGCATTCTTGAGGAAACTGTCATCGGCAGACAAAAAACATCGTCGCAGCGATACCATGATCTTGACTGGATGTGCGGTATCTGGAATCAAAAGCAATCAGACTCCTTTCAGAAACACTTAAAGGAGACAAGAGGGATTGATCCGGAGCTATGGCAGTGAACGGCGTACTTCTTGATACTTCCGCATATTCTGACATGGCACGCGGCAACAGTGACGTGCTTGACGCTATTCAGACCGCCGACACAATCAGTGTAAATTCAATCATACTCGGTGAATTGTTCTCAGGATTTACTCAAGGAAACCAGGAACCACAAAATCTGAAAGTTCTTGAGAAATTCCTCGACTCACCACGTTGCGTGGTATTACCAATCATCAAAGAGACCGCCAAACGATATGCACATATTATCAATGCATTGCGCAAGGCCGGTACTCCGATTCCCACAAACGATGCCTGGATTGCAGCTACGGCAATGGAACATGGACTCACGGTAGTCACAACGGACACTCACTTCAACCGGATTCCTCAAATTCTATGCCGGCTCTGCACATCGTAATCAACCACTTCGGGGGATTTCACCCGAAGCAGCCCTCCTTCACCATCTCTATTTAAATCAATAGGTTGAACCTATTCATTACCCGATTCGATTCTTCTTGCGGGAAATTCTTCCCGTTTTTCTATTGTATCAGCACCCCTATATATCTTCATTATTGCTTTAATTTCAATACGTTAACGGATATGGCACGGCCTTTGTTTTATTATTCAGCAGATCAGTGCAATGAAATCAATTCAAACCCCAAAGAGGAGGTAGTTATGAGAAACCTGATCAGAATGTCGGTGCTTGCGGCGATCATGCTGATCCCCGGTTGTGCTTCTACTGCCCGGGCCGGAGCTTCAGTCAGTGTCTCTGTCAATGTAGGAACACCCTTTTCAGCCTGGTACGACAGCGACCTGGACTGGGACAACGCAATCGTCATTGATAACTCCCGCATCGGTTTCTGGGTCATGCTTCCTTCCGGCCGCTGGGTGCTGCGATGCAGGAGCATGTGGTGGAACACCGCGTATGACGACTGGTGCTTCGGTCCGTGGTACTACGATTACTCCATCGCCTATTGCAACCATTGCTACGGCAACTATCCCTTCCCGGTGGTAAGGTTCCATGTTTATATGCACCGTTACTACCGGCCCTGGCACACACGCCACTTCACTCACCATAGCGGCCGCTATGTCCGTCACACCGCGGTCCGGCACCACGAACCGGCGCGAGTCCGTCAGGTCAGGAGAGGACGCACCTACGAACAACCGGCGGTGATTGTCAAGAAAACGAAGCAGCCGGCGCGCTCCATCCAGAAGACAGCGGTCATTGTCAAGGAGAGCAAGCCTTCGGTGCGCAATGATGGCGGAACCCGAGATACGCGGATCAATAACAGCCGCGGCAGCGCCGGTGACAAACAGCCGGCAATGACCCGGTCATCCTCATCAAGCCGGACATCAGGCAACCGAAGCGGAACCGTGACACGGACCCAGACCCGGCGTGACGGCAGGAGCAGATAGATGATCACCTACCGGATACCTCCTCTAAGGGAGGTATCCGGAACAGGAACAAACCTTGCTACCGATTGCACAAAGCTGTATTTTTAAACAGGAGGAACCCGATGAACACGAAACCGGCCATGATATCCAGATCCCTGATCATACTGACGGCAGTGACCTTCCTGCTCGCATTCTCCCTGCCCGTATCGGCCGGTCAGGCAAAACGCTCCGGAAAGCAAAGCGAGCAGTCAGCCCATCGCGGCAGCGATGCCGAGAGGCTCTCCCTTCCCTCCCCTGTTGTCGACGAAACGCCGATCAACCCGGTGGCAAAAGAAAAAAACAGTCGCTCGGGTGACCGGAAGAACCAGAGCCGCGGCGCTGATCAGCAGAAAAAAAGGCCGCGACGCTGAAAAACCTGACGACCGGGTCCTATTTTTTAAACCGTTTCGCCGAAACCCCGAACTCCTCCATTTTTTTTATCAGCCATTTACGGTCGATATCAAGAAGGCGCGACGCCTGTGAAACATTGCCGCCGGACTTGGCAAGCGCGTTCTGAATGGCGCTTTTTTCCGCTGCTTCGCGCACCGCACGCAAGGTCGCGTCCCGTGAAGTCAATGCCGCCGGGGAAAGGGAAATCTGGTTCATTGGAATATCTTCGGCATTGATCCGGTTGGTCGTGGATATCAGAATCGCCTTCTGGATGCTGTTTTCGAGCTCCCGGATATTGCCGGGCCAGTGAT
>JAFGOU010000217.1 GCA_016926315.1 Chitinispirillaceae bacterium | reverse complement strand
TCTGCGTCTCCGCGGTGAAATTGTATTTGTTTCATGGGATATTTTCAACTTTTCAACAAAATTCATGAATAATCCGGGTTAAATAGCTACCACGTAATTTTTCCCAAAGTATTTTTCCGCAGGTGTTGAGCCTGCACGCAATTTTCTGGTCAAAGAAATTGAATACTCCGGTCTCTTCGGCTTCTTATATATCCGGTTCATCTGGTTTTTTCCCCTCTCCCGGGAATGGGAGAGGGGTTAGTTCCTTAGCGAATTGATCCTAGCATATTTAGGAAAAAAAAGCGTGAACGCGGATCTACGCGGAAAACAAGGATTAACGCTGATGAAACATGAAATGGATATTAAAAATATTTAAAATTTTCTGATCAGTGAAAATCCGTTTTTTCCGTAACTTGTTCCGAGCTTAGTTTACCCTGAGCCTGACGAAGGGAGGGATCCGCGTGCCCGCTTTTTTGATTCTGGCTATGCCAGGTTGGGGTTATGGAATCGATCCCAGCGTCAGGAATACTCCGGTCAACACCGCTGTCGCCCAGCTCGCTCCGTCTTTGATCGCAAACGTTACCGGATCGGAGTGGATTTTCTTTCGTTCAGCAAGAAACCAGACCCGCATGATCCAGTAGATGAACAGCGGCGCGATCATCCAGAGCCACAAGGGGTTCGGGTAGAACGCGTTCACCTCTTTGCTGTTGGCGATGTAGAGAAGAAACACCAGGACGCTCAGGAAGCCGCTCGTGATCCCGGCGGTTTGCACCAGGGCGCTGTCGCCTGGCCGGTAAAACCTGCCCTTGATCTCCTCGTCCGTCCTGGACTGGTAGAGCTGCAGTTCGACAAATCGTTTGACAAAGGCAAGGCTCAGGAAGAAAAAACAGGAAAAGGCAAGGAGCCATGGTGAGACGGGAATGTGGACCGCGACCCCGCCGGCGAAAAGGCGCACCGCATAGAAGAGCGACAGAAAGATGACGTCGATCATGAGCCAGCGTTTGAACACCAGGGAGTAGAGGAGCACGGCTACGGTATAGATTCCCAGGACGATGGTGAACCGGTCGTTGACCCAGAGGGTTGAGGCGGCGAACGCAATCACGGTAAACAGTCCCGCGGCGATGACGCCGGTCCACGTCGAGAGGGCACCCGAGGCGAAGGGACGGTTTTTTTTGACCGGATGCGCACGGTCGCTTTCACGGTCCAGCAGGTCGTTGAGCAGGTACATGGCGGAAGAGAGCAGGCACATGATACCGAATGCGGCGCAGAGTACCGAGACTTTGGCATGGTCCGTGAACTCGTGGGCGAGCACGATCGGACCGAAGAGCAACAGGTTCTTGATCCACTGGTGGGGCCGGAGGGCGCGGAGAAAGGGGAACAGGGGAGACTCGCTATGCATGGCAGTGAATTGATCTGGTTTTGATGTCATTTCGAGCGAAGCGAGAAATCTTTATGCAAGGAATCGGTCAAATCTTTCAATTCAGGATTCGTCGCTTTCACCTATGAATGATCTTTCAGAAGATCCCTCGGCTTCGCTCGGGATGACATCTATGGATTGAATGAGCGATTAAGAACGAAACCTGTAATTCTTCTTAAACTCCGGCGCCTCTTTAAGCGCCGTTCCGACAAGCCGTATCGCCCTGCCGATCATGCGAAGCGTCTTTTTTTCAAGCCGTGCCGGTTCACGGCCCACATCCTGCCATCCGGGCGCTGCCAGGTCGTCAGGCGGAATCGCCACCTGTTCCCAGTTATGGAACAGCCGTCCCCACAGGCTCTTGAGGATCTCGTGGACTTTTTTCTGATGCACAGGATACCAGAAGGCGTCGTGGTAGAGCACGCTCGCGATGTATGACCACGGAGCAAGGACCGTTTTCAGGGTCCATTCGAGCGGTTTTTTGAGCGGTCCCCAGTAGATCCGGTGCTGCATGCGGCTGGCAAAGGTCATTTTTTTAAACGGGCCGACGAATGCCCAGTTTTCCTGTGCCGCATCGGCATCGCCCACAATCTCAATGTCCTGAACATCGCCGCACCCGAGGCCCCGTTCATGGGCAAGGCGGACGTATTTCAGGTCCTTGAGCGGATCGAACCCCATGAGTTTTGCCGCGACCGCGTCGATGGCAACCTGATCGCTTGACGCAAGAAGAACATTTTTGATGTGCGGCACCATGCAGCGCGGCCCGGGCCCGTCACCGGCAAAGGTGCCGTCCATGACCGCGAAAACGCCCCGGTGGATTTTTTTCTGGATCATGAGCAGGTCCACGAGCGTTTCGTGGATGACCGGATGGGTCCAGTGCCGTTTTTCGTTCAGGAGGCCGCCGAACGCGTTTTTCATGGCGCCGGTGGTGGTGGTGAATATGTGCGTCTTGACGGTCGGCAGATGAATGATGTTCTCGCCCATGAACCGCTTCGGGATCATGAACCCCCGGGGATAGACCGAGTTGAGGCAGTGGAATTCGCGGGTCAGGTCGCCGACCGCATCATGGATGTTGATCCACTCTTCGTTCTCATAGAGGTGGATGTTTCGCAGTCCGTGCGCCTGCACGACCGGGAGCTGCTTGTTTTCACGCTCTCCAAGGTGCGCGTCGATCACCACGGTCCGGTTGTGACACGCATGGATCAGTGCCGGATCGTAGCCGTCGCGTTTCATGGCGCGGATAACGCCGTCGAGCTGCCAGGGCGTGGTCGAACAGCCGGGATAAAAGTAATGCCAGGTTATGTTGATCTTGAGCGCGGTATCAACGGTTTTATCGATGGTCCGCTGATATCCTGCGAGATTCATCAGCCGATGGTAGTCGGCAAGCACCGTGGCAGGGGAGGTCCGGAGTATGGCGACAAGGGATTTGGGCATGAAATCGTGGATTTCTGATTGAGGATTTAAAAAACCATACCGGTTATCTTGATGTTCTTATATTCCGTTATCCACCATCCGCAATGGGACCGGACGCTTCTTCCCCCGGTGGGCGGTACCATGAAAACCGCAAGTGAGTGAAACCGTTCGCAGGAACAGGTTGCACCTCAGGACTGATCAGCACATCACGGCACTAAACGCCCATGCCCAGGCATGGCGTTAAACGGAAGAGTTATTCCTTACCTCTTCCTTAAGTTCTGCGATTTCGCGTTGGATTGTATCAAATTCCTGTAACTGTTTTTCGAGATAAGCCTTTGTAATACTTATCTTTTCGCTGATTCCTTCCGGCGTAAGAAGGTAGGACCAGCGGATATTTCGCGGGTCGTTCTTGAGCTTCTGGGCCTTGATAACGCCTTTTTTAATCAGCCCGGTAATGACATAATTTATCTTGCCGAGGCTCACGCCTAGTTTTTCAGCCAGAGTCCGTTGGGTGGAGACCGGATTCTCTTCGATTGCTTTGAGGAGTTTGTATTCGATCATAGATAATACACGGACTGTTCATTTGTTGAACAATAGATATTATATATCAGGGAAACCTTGTTATGCAACAAAATGCATGCGCTTTAAGGGTGAAAAAGATGCTGGTATGGTTAGTAGCATGCATTTCCCGGCAATCGGGCGAATGACGGCTATTTCCGGAAAAAACTGGGAACCAATTTTTTGACCTTGAGTGAATCGCCACAGGAACAAGAGCGACGTATTCGAGGCATACCGGCGGTGGTATCAATCGTGGTGCGGAGCCATGACCCCTGCCTGAAACGGCCGATTTTCATTTTTGCGGTTGCCTTGAAAAACCCGGTCCCATCCTCTGAGAAGGAGAAGAATTCGCTCGTGTCGGCATTGAACACCAGGCTGTCGATCGGCCCGATGGTCCCGCTCTGGGCAAGGTAGGCGAGCTGGGCAGACTCGTAGGTCATAAGCGTACTCATCCCGTCCCACAATTTGTTTTTAATGGAGGCTTCGATAAATTTCGGGATCGCGATAAAAGTCAGAATGGATACGATCAAAATCAACACGGAAAGTTCAACAATGGTTATTCCTCGTTGCGATAGCATGGCGGTATGAATCCTGTGTAGAGTTCGGGTCCGGAAAATGGCGACAGCAAGGTATTATCCGGTCTGGACGGGATCAATCCCGGAAACAAGATAAAAAATGCCCTGGTGGAATACAAACTATACCCATTTCAGGCGGGTGAAAATTTTAGTACACCACGATAAAGGTTGTTTACTATTTTCCCTGTCAATATCTCGCCGTGATCTTCAACTTTTTCCGGGAGGACCGGTATGCGCAGGAAAACATTCATAGCCACACTGGTTGTTGCGGTCGGTTTTCAGGTATACGGGCAGAACATTGAAGGCGTCAATGCGCGCATCGACGCCATGGGAGGGTCAGGACCGACCACCGATATCGGCTGGACCATCCAGCATCCGGCAGGCATCTACCAGTTTGCCAACCAGGTGCAGGGATCGGCGTGCAACGCGGATGTGCCCGGGCTCGGGACGACCTATGGTTCGATCATCGGTATTGTTGGGATCGCCGATTACCTGTTTATCGGCGCCATGTTGAACAACCGGATGGAGATGCCGATCGATTTTTATAACGATGCCGCTCTTCTGCTCAATGCCGACCATATTCCGGCCGCGGACAACGCCCAGAAGTACCCGAATTTACCTAAAATCAATATTTGTCTTAAAATCAGCGATGAGTTGCAGTTCGGGCTGGGTACCTTTTTCGAAGGGCTTTCTTATTCTCGGGAGGAAACCAGAAGGTTGCTTTACCCTTCCGGCGCCGACACTGCTTTTGCGGAATATACTGCGATCGAGAAGGGCAAAATGGTGCGCAACGACGGGGCGGTCCTGGAGGCGAGAATCTCGATCGGCAGCACGACCATTAACCCGATCCTCAAGGCCGGAATGCCGCGGGTCGGCGGCAGCGAAAAAGTTGAACAGATCGCCGCTGCACGACAGGCGCTGGGTGCAAGGAACGGGACCGGACCGCTGGCGGTTCTTGACTATGAAACGACCTATTCCTCCCCGCAAAAGCACCTCCTTTCCGCGGGAAGCAATATATGGTCCGATCTGGAAAGATTTCTTGTTATCGGAGGCGTATTTCTTACGAGCAAGCGGTATCAGCTCAACAAGTTTTCGTCGGTTGCGCTGGCCACGTTGAATCCGGACGGCTCGGATGGCGGCACGACCGCCGGTTCGATCGACAGTTCGTTCTCCGACCGTCGCTGGAGCATGGCGGACTGGTGGATCGCCGTGGTCCCGCACTATGCCGATGGGTTCTATTTCGCGCCGGAATATGACGGCGGCATCGGCTTGCATAATGCGAAAAACCCGAACATCCCCGCCGACACCGCGTTCGTCTTTACTTACCACAACTTCCGGCTCGGCATGGAGAAGGTCGCGAAAAAAATCGGCTGGTTCGACGAAATCGCTTTTCGCGGCGGTATTGCCGCCTACTGGGTGAAGGAGTTCAGGAGTATAAGCGACCGGGACCCTGAGACCAGCAGTTCTGAAGAGTCCATTCCATGGAAATCCTATTTTTGGGGCGCTGATTTCACCAAAAAGGAAGCTAAAATAACCGGTGGTATCGGCCTTAAAAGAGGCAGGGCCTCATTTGACGTAAGCGTCGATTTCCTGAAATGGGCCGGAACCGGCATCCTGTCCGGCCCTGCAACGTCACTGGCGACCTTTACCGTGGATTTCGGTAAATCCAGGTAGCGCCGTGCTTTCTGAAATGTTATGGGAAAAGAGGGGTTTTCTGATTAGATTATAGAAAAGGGACCGGGTGGCTATCCATCCGGGGAGCCCGGGCTGATTTTCTTCAGGAGGGGATTATGCGCTGTTTCTCGACAACGGTTTCGTTATTGGCGCTTGCCGCCGGTCTTGTTTTTTCCTCGGCATCGACTGAATTCGATAAAGCGTCTGCAATTCTTGCCCAGCGAGGCGAGGTTTATCTGGCGATCTATCCCGCGGAACCGGCAGATCTTGTTCCCTATCGTGATTACCTCTCGATCGACCGTATCGAGGGTGGGTACAAGGTGCTTGCCTATGCCAATAAACAGGCGTTCGAGAAATTCACCGCGGCTGGTATTCCTTACGAGGTACTTCAACCCCCTTGTTTTCAGGCGATCGCGACCATGTCGGATTATGATGAGTTCCTGAACGCTCCGGCGCCCGGGGTCGGGAAAACCGTGGCTTCGACGCCGACCAACTGGTACCGGTATCCCACCTATTCCGCCTACCTTCAGATCATGGCAAAGTTTCAGGCCGATTATCCGCAGTTCGCGCAGCTCATCGAACTGGGGAACAGCGTGCAGAACCGGAAAATCCTTTTGCTCAAGGTGACCGCCAATGTCGCCACGAGCAAAGGGAAACCGAGGTTTTTGCACATATCCATGGTGCATGGTGACGAGTTGCTAAACTACATGAATTCACTGCACATGATCGACACCCTCCTCTCAAAATACTCGACTGTTCCGCGGTTCAAAACACTGCTGGACAACATCGAGATCTGGTTCGTTCCGCTCTACAATCCCGACGGCTGTTACAAGGGCGGTGACAATACGGTGCAGAGCGCGCAGCGGTATAATGCGGCCAATGTCGACATCAACCGGAACTACCCCTGCCCGTGCGGGCAGACCACGAACAATCATGCGGTCACCGGGCTCTATACCACGCGCCAGCCTGAAAACGCGGCCCTGTTCAATATGTGGAACCGCTATGTATTTCATATTTCAACCGACCTCCATTCCGGTACCGAAACCATGCTCTGGCCCTATGGCGCCATATCGCGCAGGCCATGTGACGAGGAGTGGTACAAGTGGGTGTGCAAGCGGTATGCCGACCAGGCACAGCTTGCAAGCGGGAACAGCGGCTATTTCAAACAGTGCGGCGGCGACGGCA
Organism: Chitinispirillaceae bacterium; assembly: GCA_016926315.1. The sequence goes on along the minus strand of JAFGOU010000217.1, from coordinate 3,328 downwards.
TGGGAAATATTTATTCAGAACTGTACGTTTGCCACGGGACCTCGGTCGATTATTCGATTTTTCACAATCGCGGCAGGATGATCCCCATGGAGACCTCCATGCAGAAAATGCTGCCCGAAACCGATCTGCAGCGCTACTGGGGATACAACCGGGAGGCGATGATCCAGTTCTATGAGGTGCTTCTCACCGGCATTCAGGGTACGGTAAAAAACGCCGTTACCAAGGAGCCGATCATCGGCGCAAAAATAACCGCGGCAAGTTACGATTTCGACAGTGCCCACAGCTATACCGATTCAGCCGGGTTTTATGTGCGGTTTATCCAGACCGGTTCCAGGAACATGGTCTATTCAAAACCTGGCTATACATCCAAGACCGTGGCGGTGTCGGTTACCGATTACGCGCGGAAATACCCCCTTGACGTGGAACTTGATCCGGTTACCGCGGTTTCGCAGGATGCCCGGTCAATCGACCGGCGCTTCGGCATAACCGCCTCCCCGTCCGGATTGATTTTTGTCAATACCGATCCGGCGCGGGCGCAAAGCGTCAGCATCTATTCCATGAGGGGCGCTCTTGTCAGGAAGCTGTCGCTCGGGGCCGGTACAAGCTTGCTATGGCAGGGCAGGGATGAACACGGCGCGCTGGTGACGAACGGTTGTTATGTGGCAAAGGCATCGGACCCAACCGGTAGCTGCGCTGCGCGGTTTATGCTGCAGCGCTGACCGGCGCGCGCAGGGTCACGCCATCTCCCAGGGAAAGGCGATCACGTCGCCTATCGACTTTTTCCCCAGTGCGAGCATGACCAGACGGTCGATGCCGAGCGCCACGCCTGAGCAGGGAGGCAGGCCTTTGTGCAGCGCGTCTATGAATCCCCGATCCGGCGGCAGCTCCGGCTTTCCGATCGCGCGCCGTTTTTCGTTCTCGGCGCTCATTCGCCGCTCGTTTTCCCCCGCATTACCGAGTTCCTCAAACCCGTTCGCCAGTTCCATACCGCCGCAGTAGATTTCAAACCGCAGCGCCACGCGCGGGTCCGCAGGGTCCAGGGCGGCGAACACGGCCTGGTCGGCGGGGTAGCGCGACACCACCGTGATGGTGGCGGAATCGAGCGCCGGCTCTATGATCTCCGTCATGACGAACTGCAGGCCGTCGGTCGGGGAGGTCAGATTGGGCGGTTCAAGGCCGCGTGATCGGCAGAAACGCGTGATGGTCGCGCAATCGGCGGCCAGCGCGTCGATACCCGCATATTCCGAAAGCAGGCCGGCGTAATCGCGCGACACCACCGGCAGATCGCCAAGGCACTCCTGGACCAGCGACACCGTCTCGTCGATCAGTGCATCCATGCCGAAACCCTTACGGTACCACTCCAGCATGGTAAATTCCGGATTATGTATAGTGCCGACCTCGCCGTTACGGAACACTTTGCAGATCTGGAAGATGTCCCCTAAGCCTCGGGCCAGCAGCCGTTTCATGGCGAATTCCGGAGAGGCGTGGAGAAAAGCGGTTTCACTCCCTGCACTCCGGCGCCAGCCATTCGGGTGAAATTGTGTGACAAAGCTGTCGATATGGCAGTCGGTGGTGGCACCCCGGGAGAGGAGCGGGGTTTCGACTTCAAGGACGTTGCGCGATGCGAAAAACTCCCTGATACGGCGGAGGATATGTGCGCGGGAGAGTGCGGTTTCAGGGGTCATCGGGGGTGGCGGTTGTGCGGCTGTCTGCCTGTGGTCTGGCCGGCGACGGGTCAGGGTCTATGTTGTCCGCTGCAGGTACTCACCGGTCCGGGTGTCGATCTTGATCCTGATACCGGATTCGATAAACAGCGGTACATCGATCTCTGCGCCGGTTTCGAGCGTGGCTTTTTTCGTCACGTTGTTGGCGGTATCGCCGCGGACCGCGGGTTCGGTGTAGGTCACCACCAGGTCGACGAACGTGGGCGGCGTGACCGATATCACCTTTTCGCCCCAGAACGACACTTCGCAGACCGCGTTTTCAAGGATCCACTGCTCCGCGCCGTCCATGGTTTCCTTCTGGATCTCGACCTGTTCGTAGTTCTGGTTGTTCATGAACGTATAGCTGTGGCCGTCGGTAAAGAGGTACTGCATCTGCGCCGTGGAGATATCAGCTTCCTGAAAGGTTTCACCCGATTTGAAGGTTTTATCGAGGACCCGTCCGGTGATCAGGTTCTTGATCTTCGTGCGGTTGAACGCCTGGCCTTTGCCTGGTTTGACGAATTCGTTGTCCACGATGATCCAGGGTTGATTTTCGAACATGATTTTCAGTTTTTTTCGGAACTCACTGGTGTCGACGGAGGCCATGCGCTGCTCCTTACGAAAGGTTGTTGGAAAAACCTGTTAAAAATAGCACAAGGGAGGGGAAGGGCTCAACAGGTTATGAAAGTATTTCCGGTTCCTGTCATCCCGAACGCAGTGAGGGATCTCAGGAAACAGGTACAAACGAGATTCCTCACCCGGCTTGTCCTGATTTTTTGCTGAAGGGTTCGGAATGACAGGCACGGAAAGATCGATGACCGTTGCCGGTTTCCAGTTGGCACCCATGGTTTTTTATTCCGCAATCTGCAATCTACATTCTACATTTTAATGTCCGTTCCGCGTTTATCCGGCAAAGTATTTTTTGCATATTCAGGGGGATAGATCATCAACATACCACATCGTACCACACTCCCGACGGAAAGCATGTGCCGCGATCCCGAAGCGTTGCTTTCCTTTCTCGGCCTCGACCCTGGCGAAGCCCCCTTCCCGCTTGCGGAACAGGGCGAATTCGGGTTCCTTGTCCCATGGAGTTATGTGAAGCGGATGCAGAAAGGGTCATGGCACGATCCGCTGCTGCTCCAGGTGATTCCGCGCGCCGGGGAGATGGTGGAACGGGAGGGTTTTTCAAGCGATCCGGTGGGAGATGCGGCGTCCGAAACTGTCCCCGGCCTACTCTGCAAATATGCGGCGCGCGTTCTGGTACTTGTTTCCGACTTTTGCGCCATGCACTGCCGGTTCTGTTTCCGGCGCAACGGTGGAGTATCCGGTCCCGCGGACTGGGACCGTGTGTGGCGGTGTATCCGGGAACAGACGGACCTGCGCGAAGTCATCCTCAGCGGCGGTGACCCGTTCTGCCTGAGTGCCGATGATCTTGCAATGCATCTTGAACGTGCCGTTGCGACAGGGCACATCGACACCGTACGCATCCATACCAGAGTCCCGGTGGTCGCGCCGGAGCTTGTTGACGCGATGCTGATTGGCCGCATCGCCGACCTTGCCAGGGTGAAGCAGGTCGTCGTCGTGGTCCACGCTAACCATGCCGCCGAAATTGCGGGCGGGTGCTG
>JAFGOU010000216.1 GCA_016926315.1 Chitinispirillaceae bacterium | reverse complement strand
GTATTCGGGGGTCTGGCAAAAAAATGGGACACCACGTTCGACAGCAAACGGCATATCGTTATCAACGCGTTTCCGGGTTTCGCGCGCGACTCGGCGGTGTTCACCTATGTCGACTATCTCGACAGCAACAGGCACAAGGCCATGAAGGTCGCGGTTTCTTCCGATTATGTCATATCCATCACCGCTCCGGCGTTTTCCGTTCCCTGCACGGTCGCGGTGCGGCTCTGGGCCGCGCCGGTAAAGGTTGCCGCGGGCGGGACGGCGATAGCCGATCCGCAGTATGACGCTGCAACGAAAAAGCTGGTCATTCCCGTAACTGCCAATACTCCAATCAACCTCTCGATCGAGGCGGTCCCGCAACGGGTCATCAGCCGCTCGTTCGCCACGCGCGCGCTGGGACGGTTCAGCGTCACAAAGAGCGGCCTGACGACCACGCTCATGGTGCCGCCTCTCGCGGGCATCGGGATTCCGGGCACGGCAAACGTGAGCGTATTTGACCTGACCGGAAGGACCATCGTGCGCAAAAACGTGACGGTTAAAACGGGCATGGCCACGCCGGTAGGTATTACCACCGGCAGAGGCGCCTGCATCGCCAGGGTGGAGGTGAACGGGGTGGTGGTCGGGAAAGTGAAGATACTGGCCCAATAACCGCATCCCTTTGGATGTCGTATCCTGATAAAAGCCTTGGTATGGTGTTCCGACATTTCCCTTGATCCTTTCGACGCGGGTTAATTATCTTTTTAGCTCTTCTTTGCGGGCATAACGGGAGGAACGGTGTTCCTGCCATGGTGCAGGCAAGGAGAAATGTCGAAGTTTCCCACATTGCCGGTCTTCAAGTCCGTCTGCTTTCCCAGAGCAGGCCGGAGGTGAGGCCTTAAACGGGTTCAGTTGCGCCTCACGGGTCTTTTTGTCCAAAAACATTTTAAGGAAAAGCTGCAGTACCATTGAGAGGATCGTATGACATCGAATAAAAAATTGGATCAATGGGTCAAGGAGTGTGCCGCACTATGCCAACCGGACTCGGTTTATTGGTGTGACGGGTCGCAGGAGGAGTATGACCGTATATGCCGGGGGATGGTTGCGTCCGGCGCAGCCACCCCGCTCAACCCGGTAAAGCGGCCGGGGTGCCTTCTGTTCCGCAGTCATCCTTCAGATGTCGCGCGCGTGGAAGACCGTACCTATATCTCCTCCAGGAACAAAGACGATGCCGGGCCGACCAATAACTGGATGGATCCTGTTGAGCTAAAGAAAAAAATGACCGCCCTGTATACCGGGTGCATGAAGGGCCGTACCTTGTACGTTATTCCCTTTTCCATGGGACCGATCGGATCGCCCATCTCGAAAATCGGGATTGAGATCACCGATTCTCCGTATGTGGTCAGCAACATGTGCATCATGACCCGTGTCGGCACCAAAGTGCTGGAAGCGCTTGGAACCGACGGCGAATTCGTTCCCTGTCTCCATTCAGTGGGCGCTCCGCTCAAACCGGGCCAGAAGGACGTTCCCTGGCCGTGCGCTCCGGTCATCGAAAACAAGTATATCAGCCATTTCCCCGAAGAACGGACCATCTGGTCGTACGGATCGGGGTACGGCGGCAACGCTCTCCTTGGCAAGAAGTGTTTCGCCCTGCGCATCGCTTCGGTACAGGCGCGCGACGAGGGGTGGCTTGCGGAGCACATGCTGATTCTCGGTATCACGCCGCCAAAGGGAGAAAAGAAATACATCGCGGCCGCGTTTCCGAGCGCCTGCGGCAAGACCAACCTGGCAATGATGGTTCCCTCGCTTCCCGGCTGGAAGGTCGAGTGCGTTGGCGACGACATTGCCTGGATGAAATTTGGGCCCGATGGCAGGCTCTACGCCATCAATCCCGAAGCCGGTTTCTTCGGCGTAGCGCCGGGAACCTCCATGGAGTCCAACCCCAACGCCATGCTCAGCATCACGAAAAACGCCATTTTCACCAATACCGTCCTGACCGAAGACAACGACATATGGTGGGAAGGCATCGGTTATGAGCCGCCTCCAGGGAAAAAAATCGACTGGACCGGCAAGGAGTGGGAACCGTCGGGCGGGAAGAACGGTGCGAATCCGAACGCCCGCTTTACCGCGCCTGCCAGGCAGTGTCCGGTCATCGACCCGGCCTGGGAAGACCCTAAAGGCGTGCCGATCAGCGCATTCCTGGTGGGCGGACGCAGGCCATCGACCATTCCGCTCGTGCATCAGGCATTTTCATGGGACCACGGCGTGTTCCTCGGTTCCATCGTGGGTTCCGAGACCACGGCGGCGAATATCGGCGCCGTCGGCCAGGTCCGCCGCGATCCCTTTGCCATGCTGCCGTTCTGCGGTTACCATATGGGCGATTATCTGAAGCACTGGATCGAGGTCGGGAAAAAGGGGCCGCCGGACAAGCTGCCGAAGTTTTTTTATGTCAACTGGTTCAGGAAATCGGACGACGGCAAGTGGCTCTGGCCAGGGTACGGTGACAACAGCCGCGTGCTCAAGTGGATTTATGAGCGCGTCTCGGGTGAAGGCAAGGCCGGCGAAACGCCCATCGGGTATCTCCCGACGGCCGATGCCATCGATCTGACCGGGCTGGATATGCCGGCGTCGAATATGCGCGAGCTGCTGAGGGTCGATACGGCGGAGTGGCGGCGTGAACTCGAAGGGATCAAGGAACTTTTCGCTCGATTCGGCGAACGTCTCCCTGCCGCTCTCCGGCAGGAACTCGCCGCTCTTGAATCGCGGTTGACAAAAGCCATCTCTTAACCTTAAGGAGGGACGGCGTATGGGCTGGTTCAGCAAGACCGCTGCGAAGCGTGATACCCGGAAAATACCCACCGAGGAGATCTGGATCCGGTGCCAGGGGTGTCATGCCCATGTCTTCAAGAGGGACTTTGTTGAAAACAGCAACGTCTGTCCTAAATGCCATTGGCATGGAAAACTGACCGCCGCGGAACGCATCGCCCTGACGCTCGACACCGGTTCGTTTGAAGAGATCAACGCCGGTATCGGTCCGTCCGATCCGCTCCTGTTCGTTGACGGGAAAGGGCCCTATCCCGACAAGGTGAAGCAGTCGAAGGCAAAAACCGGGCTCAACGAATCCGTGGTGACCGGCACGGGCCGCATCAACGGCATCGAAGTGGTGATCGCGGTCATGGATTTTCGTTTCCTGGGCGGCAGCCTGGGTTCCGGAACCGGCGAGAAAATCCTGCGAGCGGCAAACCGGGCGTACGAAAAAAAACTTCCCTATATCATTTTTTCCGCCTCCGGCGGAGCGCGCATGCATGAGGGCATTCTTTCGCTCATGCAGATGGCGAAGACCTGCGCCGGCATCGCCCGCCTGAACGGAAAAAACATACCGTATCTTTCCGTGCTCACCGACCCCACGACCGGCGGCGTTTCCGCTTCGTATGCAATGGTGGGCGATGTCAACCTCGCCGAGCCCGGTGCGCTCATCGGGTTCGCGGGGCGCCGGGTGATCGAGCAGACCATAAAGCAGAAGCTTCCCGACAATTTCCAGACCGCCGAATTCGTCATGGATCACGGATTCATCGATTGCGTGGTGCATCGCAGGGAGATGAAGGAAACGCTTTTCAGGATCCTTTCGTACTATAACCGATAGGGAAGGCCGCATGGAACGACACCTGGAATTCGAAAAACCGGTTTTTGACATAGAAAAAACAATCGTGCGCCTTACCCAGCGCGACAGCAAGGGCAGGGGTGTTCATGCCGACAAAATAGCCGAACTCGAACGCCGGCGGCTGGCGGCCATGAAGGAGATTTACGCACAGATCACTCCCTGGCAGACCGTTCAGGTGGCCCGCCACCCGCAGCGGCCGGTCCTCCAGGATTACCTCAGCCTGTCGTTCGGCGATTTCATCGAGCTGCACGGCGATCGCGCCTATGGCGACGACCGCGCGCTCATCGGCGGCTTCGCCACCATCGGCGGTGAAAAAGTCATGCTCATCGGTCATAACCGCGGAAAGAACGTCGAGGAGAATTTCAAGCGTAATTTCGGCAT
>JAFGOU010000215.1 GCA_016926315.1 Chitinispirillaceae bacterium | reverse complement strand
GTGGAATTTCTCATCAACATGCCGCGCGGCGTGCGCCGGAACGACGCATGAACATCCTGCTTCTTAATTGGCGCGACCGCAGGCATCCGCAGGCCGGAGGCGCCGAAATCCACTACCATGAGATCTTCCGGCGGATCGCGGCCAAGGGCCATCGTGTCATGCTGCTGACCACGCGATTTCCGGGAAGCGCGCCAACCGACGAGCATGACGGCATTGCCATCTACCGTTACGGCAATACCTGGGCGTTCAACCTCCAGGCGCCCTTTCTCACGGGCGCGTTCCTTAAAAAACACCGTGTCGATTGCGTGATCGACGACGTGAACAAGATCCCGTTTTTTACGCCGCGCTGGTTTCCGCGCCTGCCGTGCGGGGTGTTTTTTCACCACCTGTTCGGCAGGACCATTTTCGACCTGACGGCCTGGCCCATGGCCCGGTATATCCAGTTTCTCGAGGACCGGTGCCCCTGGGGCTACCGCGGCGTCCCGTGCTGCACGGTCTCGAACAGCACCCGCGAGGAGCTCTGCGGCAGGGGGTTTGATCCGGCGGCCATCACGATCATCGAAAACAGCGTGGACACCGGCCACCTGACGCCCGGTGATCCGGCCGCCAGGGAGCCGGACCTTCTGCTTTACACCGGCCGTCTCAAGCGGTACAAGAACGTCGATATTCTGCTCGAAGCGCTCCGCCTGCTTAACGAACGGGGAACACGCCTGCGTCTCGCAATCGCCGGCAGCGGCGACGACGAACCCCGGCTGCGTAACCTGGCCGCCACGCTCGGGCTCGGGGTCCAGGTGACCTTCGAGGGGCAGGTGAGCGAGGAGCGGAAAATCGACCTCTACCGCCGTGCCGCCGTGTTTGTCAACCCGTCGCACAAGGAGGGCTGGGGCATCACGAGCATCGAGGCCGGCGCCTGCGGTACGGCCGTGGTGGCCAACGACGCACCGGGCCTGCGCGACTCGGTGGTGAACGGAAAAACCGGGCTCCTCTACCGCGAAAACGACGAAAACGACCTTGCCGCCTGCATCGAGCGGCTCATCGGCGATCCCGCGCTGCGCCGCTCCATGGAGCAGGCGGGCCGGAAGTGGGCGCAGGGGTTCTCGTGGGACAGCAGCGCGCGGAAAATGGAGGAGTGGCTGGAGAGAATCGTGCTCGGGGGGAGGGGAGGGCGGCGCGGTTAGCGTTTCTTCATCACAATCTTCTACACATGCCGGCCCCCCGTCACACCTCGGCCGTTTTCAAGAAAGTCCGGGAAAGCGGGATACTGCGTAGAGGGGAATGTTGACGAAATCATTATCAACTGTAAAATTTCGGGGAGAGGTCCTGTATATCCGTGCAGGCTTGAATTTTTCGGAAAAAATGCGCAGGCTTTTAATCCCTCCCGACAGGCCGCTTTTCACTTCCAGCGGGAGTATGCGTGTGTCCAATGCGAAAAGGAAATCGACTTCGGCGATGTTTTCGCTTCGCCAGTAGAAAAGATGCTCGTTGTTGCCGGCGGCAAGCTCTGTAGCCACATAGTTTTCGGTGAATGCCCCATTATATTCCGAGAGTATGCGATCGCCGGTAACCACGGTTTTCGGCTCGATATCGACGAGCGCCCCGAGCAATCCGTTATCGAGCATGTACGCCTTGAATTTACCGGTATCGAGATAGGCCCTGAGCGGAAGCTTTGCTGTCGAAAGACACTGCGCGATAATTATCAGGCCTGCGCGTCGAAGCCATTCTATTGCGGATTCAAAGGCAGATGCCCGGCCCCCTTTGCGGATAGTGCTATACAGGAATTTTTTATTTTCACGAATCAGGTGAGCGGGAATCGACTGCCAGATCTCCGAAATACGTATAGCTTCTGAAGTCGTGGAATATTTGGAAAAATCGCGTTCGTAGGCGTGCAGGATCTCCTTTTGAAGTCTGCGGGCTTCCTGTATATCTCTGTTTTTTGAATAGCTATCCACAACCGCGGGCATGCCTCCTAAAAAAAAGTAGTAGCGCAGCGCCTCCATCAGCCGGTTGTGCAATGCATCAGCAAGAGGAGTGAGGTCGGTCTTGTTTTCAAGATGCTCCCGAAGGAGAACTGCATCCATGGATTCAAGGTATTCAAAAAAACTCATGGGATGCAACGATAGAAATTCGACCTTGCCGACGGGGAAGCTCGAGTTCCTGCCGATGCCGAGCAGAGAACCTGCGGCGATAAGGTGATAATCGGGGGCCTGTTCGTGAAAGTACTTCAGTGAGGTAATGGCCTGTTGACAGATCTGTATTTCATCGAATATGATGAGCGTTTCAACCGGACGGATTTTTCTTCCCACAAAAGCGCTCAGGCCTTCGATCAGGTTGGCCGGCGAAAGAGTTGATTGAAAAAGCGTGGCAGCGTCGGGGGTTTCTTCGAAGTTGATATAAACGCAATCCGGATATTCCTTTTTGCCGAATTCTTTAAGAAGATAGGTTTTTCCTACCTGCCGTGCTCCCTGAACGATCAGCGGTTTATGATCAGAACGCTTTTTCCATGCGATCAAATCGTTGTATGCAGTTCTTTTCATGGGATATCCTCATAAAAATGTCATATCTAAAATAATTGATGTCACGAAAAATGCAAATAGTAGTAGTATTTAAGTGCCAAAAAGTGTAAAATATAAGCAAAATCAAGTAGTAAAAAGTGTATTTATAGCACTGCTTTCCGGTATAAACCATTGATGCAACTGGGAAAGCAAACAGGGCGGTCGGTATGAGTTTCTGTCAAATCAAAGAATCCCCGGTTACCCAGTTTTCAGCCCGCAGTCCTGCAATTCCCTTGAAATCCTTGAGGTTGTTGGTGACAAGAATAGCCGGGGCTGAAATCGCATGGGCAGCGATAAGCGTATCGAACCGGTGCCGGCCGAGGTTCGAGCCGACAGCGCGGAGTTTGCCATAAGCCCGGGCAGCTTTCCGGTCAAAATCGAGTACGGGAAGCATATCAAGCAACCCGTCAAGCGAATGTCTTCGGGCATTCCGTAGCGCAAAATCCCGTAGAACCCCATGTTCCAGTTCCGCAAGTGTTATGGAAGAAATGACCGCATCGCCGTACGAGAGAGAATCAAACCGTTTTGCTACTTCCGCGTGATGGTGCTTGAACAGATAAATACAGATATTCGTATCAAGAAGGAACATCACCAGGGTCTTTCCGGTTCGCG
>JAFGOU010000214.1 GCA_016926315.1 Chitinispirillaceae bacterium | reverse complement strand
GGTTTTGCCATGCTGAATCGGTTTCCCGGCAACAGGCTCGTCGAGCATCTTGTCCGCAACTGCGTGCTTACATACCGCTGCCCCAACGCGTGCAATCTCGTTCTTGGCAGATGGGAGTGTCCGATCCCCACGAGCCCGTCCTGCAACGCCTCGTGCCTCGGGTGTATTTCGCGCCAGCCGAAACGTTCCTGCGTGCCGGCGACCCAGCACCGGCTCGGCTTTGTTCCCACGAGCGATGAAATCGCGGCGTATGTTGCGCCGCATCTGCGGTCGGCCTCGAAGCCGATCGCCAGCTTCGGCCAGGGGTGCGAAGGGGAACCGCTGCTCCAGGCGCGGCTGATCGAAGAGTCCATCAGGAAGGTCCGCGCCGCCACCAGGCGCGGCATCATCAACCTGAACACCAACGCCAGTTTGCCGGACGCCGTCGACCGCCTCTGCGCCGCGGGACTTGACAGCATGCGCGTCAGCCTCAACTCGGCGCAGCCGGCTTTTTACCACGCCTGCTACCGGCCCCGGGGATATGCGTTCGACGATGTGGTAAAATCGATAACCGTCGCGAAACGCGCCGGTATCTGGGTTTCACTCAACTACCTGGTGTTCCCGGGGTTCACCGACAGCAGGGCGGAGATCACGGCGCTGAAACGTCTCCTGAAAAAAACCGGGATCAACATGGTCCAGACGCGCAACCTGAACATCGACCCGGCGTGGTATGCCGCGGAACTCGGTCTGGACAAACAAGCGGGTAAACCGATCGGCATGATGAACTGGATCGATACGGTGAAAAAGGAATTTCCACGACTCAGGCTCGGGTATTTCAATCCCACGCCTCGCCAGGTCCGGGCCGTTTTGCCGAACGAACATAAATCGCACCACCGGGGCCTACCCGATACGCAATCGGGAATCTTTAGCAAAAAAAATCTTTTTAAAGACAATAGACGGGAACATCTCCTTGGTCAAAATAACCAACAGAATCTTTGAGGAATCCCTTTTGCCGAAAATGTCGCTCTTTTGCCTGCTTGCCGTTTCGATCCGGAGGGTAGTGACGCCGTGTCCGCGTGCGACAACAGGTCATGCATGGGCACAATCCTGCGCGTCAGAGCCGGCTATGCTGTTGTGCCCTGAGGTGATTATTCTGTTGCAAGGCATTTCTTAATACACACCCCTCCCGGCAGGGCAATACGAACGAGATAGATTCCACGGCAGAACATAGTGCCGGGAATCGGAAAAACATGTTCACCGGAATGCCTGTACAGCCCGGCCTTCCGACACACCTGCCGCCCTTTTCCATCAAGGAGAGTCAAAGAAACCGGAGCACCCGATGAATGTGCCGCGTTATCAGTGATAAGTACCAGCGATCCACGGCGCATAACCACCCTGACGCCGCTCATCAGGGAAGAATTACCGGTATTCCCGCCGGCTATGCCGGTTTGCGTGACAGTAATCCGCTGATTGAGCATGATGAGACCCGGAACCGAATCGCAGATGGCGTCGTTCGCGAACCTGATCGCATACTCCGGCCGGAGCGCAAGAACGCTGTCTGGGTCGGGGAGCGCCAGCGCGCACCGATATTCTCCCGAAGACAGCGCCGCACAATCCACTGTCTCGTTCACGGCAACAGAATCCTCCCATCGCCGGATGTCGGCTTCCAGTGGAAATGGATGGCGCGCGCCGTTGCTGCCGATCAGCACCAGATAGAGCGGCCGCCGCTCGAACGGCGGCGCGTATCCCCGATTGACAACCGTAAAAGAGAGCGACATCCTTGAGGCGCTCATGGTCACCGTGCTCTGTTTCAACACAAACCGGTAGCCGAGATTCCGCTGCATGGCGGCATACTGTCCCGCGGCAATCCAGTTTGTAAAATTCTGCGTATAATAATCCCGGTTGAGAAGGCTCCAATTGCAACTGTCAAGTTCAACGATGGCGTTGGCGCCGTCGGTCCTGGGCGGATTGAGGCCGTTGGTCTCCCCGGACATGGGGGTAAAGCGGCTTTCGCCGGCCAGATAACGATAATCATCCGTGCCCTTGGGGTCCTGTGCCGAGTTCGAAACACTGAACGTCCCCATGTCGCCCCAGTTATTGAGAAAAGCATCATTGAAGAATCCGATCCGGGCCTGCGGCGTGTTCCGGTAGGCGGTTTCCGGCGTCAGCGGTGTCGATCCGTACAGTTTTTTCTTTACCTCGGGGTATCTGACCTGCAGGAAGAGGTCTGCGGGAAAACCGGCAAGCATCGAATCCACGACCTGTTTCCGGTTGTTCCACTGTGCTGTAGAAATAGTCCCGTCCGTACCGAACTCATCGGAATTGGTATAGTACCATTCGCCCCAGGTTCCGATGAATCCGGCCTGGACCGCTGCAATCACATCCCGGTTTTCCCTGATCACCGGAGCCAGTTGACGGATATGGGTGAATATGCGTGATTTGACGGGCTGCTGGGGAAGCGACGACTGCTCATCCCGATAGGAAAAACGGACAAGTATTTTCAGCCCCGCTTTCCTGATCACGGAAAAATCCCGCCGGATATTATCAAGATATATGGCGGAAATATCGCTTTCGATAAACGGCTCAAGTAGAAAATAGCGGAAGATGACCGTGACTTTATCCGACCCGGTTCTCCAGGAGGCCAGTCCAGCGCTGTCGAGTGAGGTATGGTTGGCAACCGTGGCGTACCTGGCGTCGGTGATGGAATATTTCTGGAATCCCCGCAGCGGATTGGCAATCACCGCATCCGATTCCGTGTAGCCGACTGTTGAAGCCCCAACCCCGGTGCAGAGCGCCGCTGTCACGATCAGTAGAGTAACTTTCATTTTAGCTTTCCCTTTCGGCCGGCCTGACCCTGCCCACTCCGCTATTCCGTAATTTTTTTTGCCTCCGGGATCATCTCCTGTTGGCGTTACGATCAAGAATATACTCATTTCAGGTTGATTTTGTAAAAAATATAAACAAGCGATCGGGCAACCAGAAGTGTGCTTGAGCAATGACCAAATGCTGGGCTTGGCGTCGTGCCAAATGGCGAATAGCAGGGGAAAACCCGGCTCAGGATGAGCGGATCATTCGCGCTGTAACCGGTCACTGCGTTACCTCCCGGACATTGGTGACAACGGGTGTCTTGGACCGATTGTACGCAAACCCATTTCTGTTTCAATGCTCAGGGATGTCGCAGTGTTTCTCTCTGAGCCGTATTTTCGGAGAACCACGGAGATGATCCTGCCGGGTTTAAATGTATTTTTCTTATTCCCTTATGACCGATACCAGCCGTCCTACTCCCATTGAACTTCTCGCCCCTGGCGGCGACGCTGATTGCGTCAAGGCGGCCATTCTTGCCGGCGCGGACGCGGTGTATTGCGGGTTGCCGACGTTCAACGCGCGGCAGCGGGCCGATAACATCCCCCGCAGGCAGCTCCGCGACCTCACCCTCCTGGCGCACCGGCACGGCTGCCGGATCTATCTCACCCTCAACACGCTGGTCCTCGAGAGCGAGTTTGCCGAACTGCTCGACATCCTGAACGACGTTTGCGCCATGGGCATCGACGCGGTTATCGTGCAGGACGTCGGCCTTCTTTTTTTTCTCAAACGCCGGTTTCCCGGCCTGGAAGTGCATGCGTCAACGCAGATGACCACCCATAACGCCGGGCAGATCGCCTTTCTGTCGGCCCTGGACGTTTCGCAGGTCAACCTGTGCCGGGAGCTCTCGCTGCCTGAAATAAAAGCCCTTACCGATATCGCGAAAACCGCGGATATCAGGACCGAGGTCTTTGTCCACGGGGCATACTGCATCTCGTTTTCCGGCCAGTGTTACATGAGCAGCGCCATATCCGGCCACTCCGGCAACCGCGGAGCGTGCGTGCAGCCGTGCCGCAGGACCTATCAAATATGCGGCAGACCGGATATTGCGCTGCCGTTCAACCTCAGGGACAACTCCGCGTTTTCGTCGGCCGGAGCCCTCTGCGACGCCGGGGTCGCCGCTTTCAAGATCGAAGGGAGGATCAAGGGAGCGACCTATGTGTCCACGACCGTGACCGCATGGCGGCAACAGATCGACCGGTATCTGGCGGGAAAAAAAGTCTTGAACGACGATCCGGCGTTGCACGCGGTGTTCAACCGCCAATTCAGCGACGGGTATCTGCGCGGGAGTATTGACGCACGCATGTTCATCGACTCGTCACGGGACCAGTCCCTTGCCCAGCTCTCGCCCATTGCGGGTTACCATGCCGACCAAAAAACCCTGACGCTGGAAAAAGAGCCGCACCTTCCTGACGGAAGCGAGGTCGTGATTTACACGCCGGATTTCCGGTTCATCTGCACCGGGGTTATGGAACAGAAACTGGCGCCCAGGCGCTACCGGTTCAGGATCGAGCACGAACTCAAGGGAAAAATCAATGCGGGCCATATCCTCTATGCGCTTGGCGATGCCGGAAAAAGGGACGAGCTCAAACGGCGTATCGACCAACTGAAGGTTAAAAAAGAGCCGCTGACCGTCATTTTCCGCGGGTCGGAGGGGCAGCCCCTCGAAGCGACTTTTATCGCGGGTGAGCGATCGGCAACGGTGCGGTCCGGCACCCTTCTGACACGGGCGCGAAGCGCGGCGCTGACCGGATCCGTTATAGCGGAAAAAATGGCGATGCCCGGTAATACCGCCTTTTGGCTTGAATCGATCGACTGTTCCGGGGTGGACAAGGGGATGTTCCTTCCGGTAAAGGAGCTGAACGAACTGCGGCGCAGCGGGCTGGCCGCCCTGGAGGGGGACCAACCGAACATTGTGTCGATACCGGAGGTGCCTGATCCAATGCCGGCGCCCGCCCGCCAGGTCGTCCCCCGCCTTGCCTGCCTGATCGCATCGGCCGAGGACCTCTGTCTGACCTCTGTATCCGGCGTCACCCTTCTCCACGAGGTGCCGGTGGCCATGGGCGGGCGCATTGACTCCCTTGCCGGCATGTTCAGGGAGCATCCCGGCCTGGTCCCCTGGTTCGGCCCGATTCTGATCGGCGACGACTTTACCGACGCGATAACCCTGCTTGACCGTATCCGACCGCCCCGCATCGTTACCGACAACAGCGGTATCGGCATGGAGGCCGCGAAGAGAAAGATTCCCTGGATAGCCGGGCCACTGCTCAACTGCGCCAACGCTCACGCGCTCCGCTGCCTGCGCGAGATTGCCGGTGCGGCCGGCGCCTTTCTTTCGCAGGAGCTCAGCAGGGAGCAGATCAGCGACATCGCGTCCTCAGGCACGGGAGAGATCGAAACATGGTTTACGGTATTCAACCCGCTTCTCCTCATGAATACGCGGCAGTGCATTATCCGCAACATCGGCGGATGCGACAAAGAGGAAACCGACCGCGCCTGCCTTGTCAACTGTTCCAAAAAGGCAACCGTCACCGACGCAAACCGGAACCCTTTTTTCATAATAAAAAAGGCGGGCCACTATACGCAGGTTTATAATGGCAGGCACTATCTCAACCTGGATATCATCGCTGACATCCCGGGGTTTTTCTCCACCTTTGTCGTGGACCTCCGCAGCATTGCGACCCAAACATCCGTGGGAGCGACGAAAGAGAAGCTCCTTGAACTTTTTGCCGACGCGTTGCGACAGGACCGGGGTTCCCTCAACCGCTTGCGCGCAGAGATCAAGACAACGACCGCAGGGCAGTATGCGCGGGGTCTCTCATGACCGCAGCAAGCACCGTAACCGTGCATCTCGTCAAACCGCTTGAAAAGACCGTGAGGGCCGGCCACCCGTGGATTTTTCGCACTGCGCTGCGCCCGTTCGACGCGGCTCCCGGCGCCGTGGCAACGGTCCTCGACCGCAACGGCGCGTTTCTCTGCCGCGGGCTTGCCGATGACGGCCCGATCGGCGTCAGGATATTTCTTACCGGCGACGAACCGCTCGACACCGCGCTGTTTACGCAACGGATCCGCCAGGCTTTTTATAAACGCGACGCTCTGCGGCCCCGCCGGACCACGGCCCTGCGCCTGATCTCCGGCGAGGGCGACCTTCTCCCCGGACTCACGCTCGACCAGTACGGCCCGTACGGTGTGCTCCTGTTTGACGGAAAACATCTCGACAATTGGACAGATTGCATCTGCGCAGGGCTTCGCCCGGAACTGGCCTCGCGCGCCATCACTTCGCTTCTGTTCCGCACCAAACGCCGCCACGAAAAAACCGTGACCGCGCTATGGGGTTCGCTGCCGGCAGGCGATTGCACCGTGCTTGAAAACGGTATGAAGCTCTCGGTCGACCTGGTGCACGGCCAGAAAACCGGCATGTTTCTCGACCATCGCGATTCGCGTTTGCGGGTCCGGTCGATCGCCCGCAACCAGCGGGTGCTGAACCTGTACGGGTACACCGGCGGGTTTTCCGTTGCCGCGGGCCTTGGCGGCGCCTCAGAGGTGACTACCGTGGACAGCGCTCCGGCCGCCATAACGCTTGCGGAAAAAAACTGGTTCGATAACGGTCTTGACACTGCGCGACATACCGGAGTGGTTGCCGATGTTCCCGCGTTCATGAACGGGTACCGGGGCGCCGGTTTTGACCTGGTGATCGCCGACCCGCCCAGTTTCGCCCCGAAAAAAACCGCCCTTCCCGGCGCACTCAGCTCCTATCGGCTGCTTCACGCCTCGGTTTTTCGGGTGATGCGGCGCGGCGGCACCTATATCGCGGCTTCGTGTTCAAGCCACATACAGCGGCAGCTGTTCGAAAAAACATTGACCGATGCAGCACGGTTCTGCAACAGGAAAATCGTTATCGAGGAGGTCTGGGGAGCGGGCGCCGACCATCCGGTCCTCCCCGGCTTTCCGGAAGGCGATTACCTCAAGGTGTTTAGCGTGCGGGTAGGATGAGCAAGGCGATTTTATATCTCGGTCCGGAGCATATTACTCCCGCGATCCTGCTCAATCATATTTACCCGGATTTTGACCATGACTACTACTGGTCAGATTGCTGGTCGCCGGACTTCTACGCGGACCTTGCGCGAACGGGCTTTATCCCGATTGCCGACAGGACGCATGAAGTCCTCATTCCTGAAATGCAGAAAAGCTATGCGGTACTCGACTGGACCGACCTTCATGCCTCCCGGCACATAAGGAAGATCATCCGCAGCGGCCTGCTGGCGGATGAGGACCTCTACCTGATCGTCGACACCTGCAGCGAAGCGGTGATCGGCGGCATAAGGAACGCGTATGGTCACCACTGCTGGCTGATCGAACCGTACGCGCAACTGATCAGGCTCCTTGCGTCGCGACCTGACGACGGCTTTTCCACCGTAGCAACAGAGCTCTGGTCGGGGAAACGGCGGGTACTCCTTGGCGGTGAACTCGGGTACACGGTCGGCG
>JAFGOU010000020.1 GCA_016926315.1 Chitinispirillaceae bacterium | reverse complement strand
GCATGTGCCAGATGGGCGCCATCGGCCGGGCGCGGCAGGGACAGACCTTCAGGGAGATTTTATCCGCGTATTACCGGGGAGCCAGGATCAGCAGTATCGACGTTCGCCGGTAACCGGTAATGCATCCTCAGGTGCGGTTTTCATAGACGGTACGGAATGGTGCGTCATATGCTTTTCGGAAACCTGCTTACCGCGTCCTTGTTCATGGTCACAATCGACTCCGTCACCGTTCCTCCGCCTGCTCCGGTCCGCAGCATCGCCGAATTCGAACCCATGGAGGGAGTTCTTGTCACCTGGCCGCTCGGAGTCCCCGACAGTCTGGTAAGGGAGGTCGCGAAGGACGCGATCGTCTATTGTATAACCAACAACGAGCCGGTCGTCACCGCCGCGTTAACCGCCAGCGGCGTGAACATGCGGAACGTGACCATCATCAGCGCGACTCCGGACCCGGGGGGATACTACACGCGCGATTTCGGGCCGCTGTGGGTCGCGGACGGATCAGGAAAGATAAACGCGATCGACTGCGCGTATCCTGCGAACGGTCGCTGGAACAGCGACGAGTTTCCTGTTATTGCCGGAGAGCAGCTCGGGGTTACGGTGTATCAGTTTCCGCTTTTTTTCACGGGCGGCAACTTCATGACCGACGGACACGGCGGCGCAGTTTCGACCGATCTTGTCTGGAAGGACAATTTTGAATTGACGCCCGATACTATAGATTCCCGTATGGGCCGCTATTTCGGCGTCACC
The DNA here is from genome assembly GCA_016926315.1 of Chitinispirillaceae bacterium. The sequence goes on along the minus strand of JAFGOU010000020.1, from coordinate 6,412 downwards.
TCGTATCATGTGATAAAGCACCCGTTCTCGCTCTCGTGGGAACCGGTCGAGCATGTCGACTGTTTCGCCAAATTCCTGGCGCCCGACAAGGTCGCGATCGCGAAGCTTCCGCAGCCCCACAGTGATTATGCGTCGCTTGAAAAGGTCGCTGTCTATTTCGGTTCCCTGACATCTGCCTATGGTAAACCTTATAGGATCTACCGTATCTTCAGCGCAGGAACGGGTAGTGAAGCTTATCTGAATGCCACCATCGTGAACCGCAAGATTCTGGTGCCTGTTGCCGGCACGGTCAACGACAGCGCCGCGCTGTGGGTGTATCGCAACGCCATGCCGGGGTACCGGGTCATTCCGTTCAGCTTCGATTCGACACAGGGAGAGGCATGGTCGGCCGGCGATGCGCTTCACTGCCGGACCATGGGTGTTCCTGACCGGGGCATGCTGTGCATAAGGCATTTGCCGCTTGCGGATACGGTTGTTGACCCGGGGACAGGCTATCAGGTACAGGCAATGATTACCGCCTACAGCGGGCAACCGTTGATCCCCGATTCATTGCAGGTCTATTATAAAGCGAACGGTCAGGAACCCTTTTCAGCAACTCCCCTGCGCCATATCTCTGGCGATACTTTCAGGGCTGTTATTCCGTCGGTGAGCGATACATCGACCTTCATGTATTATATTCATGCCGCAGACCTTTCCGGTCGGAAGGAGGCCCTTCCCTGCGCTGGAGCCAGTGACCCGTTTTCCTTTGTGGGATATCCGGCAAGCGGCAAGGTGCGGTTTGGGATGAGCGGCAGAACAGGGGCTTTTGGTATCACCATTAGTCATTGTCCGGGAACAGGTTATGTGAAAATCGGTTTTTCTGTTAAGAATCGATTCGATCATATCAAAATTTCAATATATTCATACAATGGCCGTTTAATCAGGGTGTGGAGTGGGAATCGGTGCCAAGGGAGCATTCTCTGGAATGGGAGATCGCCGGATGGCAACAAAGCGGCCTTCGGGCTCTATGTATTGCATATCAGGAGCGGACCAGAGGCTTGTGCACGGGCTTTTTTACTACGGTGAGGGCAAGGATCGAGAGGAAAGCAGGATCGGGTTGTATCGCGCCGGACGGTAAAAAAAAATCTGAAAAACCAAAAATAATTTGTTATTATTACTATCATTCAAATGAGCGAAAGAGGGGCGCTTGTTTAATCGTATAAGCAACTGGTGGTCCGGATAATTCTCTCTCCCCAAAAAAGGAGTTGCTGTCATATGTGTTACCTTACAAAAAAGCAGATTGGATTTTTTCTCCTTGTCGGACTTTTCGCCTTTTCTCCGGTTTCGGCAGGTGAAGAAGAAACGCTTGGTATGCCTGAGAATGACAATCTTAGTGAACAGCCCGGCTGGGTGGATTACTCTGGAGTGCCGGCGACTTCGAGTACATTCAATTATACCGTAAAAAAGAAGCTTATTAACGGACCGTTTAAAAACAGGGTCAATATAGGATACTGCGGCGATGGATTTGCGGCGGCAGATACCAACAAATTTTATAACTATGCGGACAGCAGCATGGCCTACCGCAGAGGATTAACATCAATACGGAATAATGCTATGGTCATGAGGCCTTACCCGCGGTACGATAAGTTTTTTAACTGGTATTATATCAATCTCATCAGCCCCTCTTCAGGAATCCCAGGACCGCTCGGTGGAAGCACGAGCGGAAGGCTTGGGACGATTAATGACAGGCAGGGGTATGCGCTTTTTCACCAAGCGCATCAGACACTGGGCATCGATACTATCCACTGGCATATGGCAATTCTCAATAATAGCGGTTATAACAATTCAGGCGGAACTATCGCGGTTTTTTCCTACCCATCCTGGGGCGATATTGCAGTCCATGAGACGGGCCATGGTTTCCACCACTTTGCGGACGAGTACCAGGGTTCCGGTTCCGATACGAGAGAGTATAATGAAATGAATTCAACCGCTACCATTGGTTCCGAAAAATGGAAGCACTGGGTTGGCTATAAGGACATCGATCCACGCACAAGAAGCGGCGGCGGATCTCCCAGCAATGTCGATACCGTGGGGTATCTGCCGGGAAGCCGTTATGTGTCAAGCGGACAATACCGGCCGACCTCGAACAGCAAAATGAACATGACCAGCCAGACAAGCCCGGCATCGTACAACGCGCCCTGTCGTGAAAAGATCATCCACGATATTTACTGCATTGTCAAGCCCATCGACACCATGCTTGCCAACACCGGCACGATCACCGATCCTGACAGCGTATGGGTGCAGGTCATCGATCCGGCCGTGCTCAAGGTCGACTGGTACGTGAACAACGTGTTGAAAAAGCCCAATGGCGGTACGTCGATTCGCCGGAGCGAAATTACCACCACGCCTGGCACCTTTACCGTCAAGGCGCATGTGTACGATGAGGTGATTCGACACATGAACAGTGATAATAAAAACCCCGATACGCTGGATTTGGTGCGTAAGGATACCGCCGCGATTATCCAGGACACTCGAACGCGCAGAACGGATACGATCAGGATGGTCGAGGACGTGCAGTGGACCGTCAATGTGACCAATGTCGCGGTCATTTCGAACGGTTTTGAGAAAGCGGTCATGACGCTTTCGGTCGACAAGAACGCAGTGGTGTACACGCTTGACAAGTCGGGCACCGTGGTCTTTACCGTCATGGGCATCGACGGGTCGGTTTTCAACCGTTGCAGCGTGAAGGGCAACCGGGGCAGAAATTCGGTCAACCTTTTCGGCAGGACAGCCGGTATTCCGGCCGGGGTGTACCTGGTAAAAATGGCGACTGCGGGAGAAACCAGGGTTGCGCGGATTTCAATACAGTAATTAGTGGCTGTCCGGAAAGTACCCCCTTACGTTGTCATACCGGCGAAAGCCGGTATCCAGCTAGCGGAAACGGCCAGAAACCCTGGATGGCAGGCTGCTTCGCGGTCCGGCGCCTGTCCCGAACCTGATTCGGGATTCGCCGGAATGACGGATTCTTAAAAAACAGGGGTTTTCGGACAGAAACTATTTACATCCGGTCCTAATCAGGGTTGGAAACCTCAACCGTCTTTCCGAAGGGAAAGACGGTTTTTTTTCTGATTTTTCTCAATAATAAGGTTATATTACTACCGAAGGGTGTCGGATATCTCGTAGCTATTACTTAATCGTTTGAATTACAATCGGTTAAAGAGAAAGAGATCAATAAAGACAACTATCATATTTAACCTGGGGGGCTTTATGATCCGTTCAACTAAATACGCCTTATTTGCTGCAGCACTTTTCAGTCTAGGGGTCTGCCCGATTCAGGCTGAAATGACCGGTAACAGTGATTTTCTGACCGACCAGGAGGCCGAGGCGTTATCCGCCCCTTCCCCTGTAACCACGTTTAATTACACTACCAAGGCCCGTCTCATCAACGGACAGGTCAAAAACCGGGTAAACCTGGTGATTGTCGGCGACGGGTATGCTGTTGCGGATACCAACAATTTTTACGCGATTGCCGACAGCAACATGAAATACCGGAGGGGGACCTCATCAATAGCGAATAATGCCATGGTCATCAGGCCCTTTCCCCGTTACGACAAATTTTTCAACTGGTACCAGATCAATCTCATCAGCCCGACCTCCGGCTGCCCAGGACCGCTCGGCGGCAGGGGCAGCGGAAGGCTTGGTACCGTCAACGGAACCACGACGAACCAGCTTTTCTCCCAAGCGCAAACACCGCTTGGAATAACCTTTCATTGGAAAACCGCGATTCTCAACATGGCCGGTTATTACAACTCCGGCGGTTCCATTGCGGTGTTTTCGCGCGAGAACTGGGGTGATATCGCGGTCCACGAGCAGGGTCATACGTTCCACCGTTTTGCTGATGAGTACTACAGTTCAGATGGTTCATCGAATACCACAGAGGGCAGCGAAATGAATTCAACCGCCACCATCGGGTCAGCCAAATGGTCAGCCTGGGTGGGGTACAGAGATATAGATGCGAGAACCAGAAGCGGCGGTGGCCAGCCAACCGGTGATACCGTCGGTTACTATCCTGGTTCGAGATATGTTCAATACGGCCAGTACCGCCCGACCTCGAACAGCAAAATGAACATGACCAGTCAGCGAAATCCGGTATCGTACAACGCCCCATGCAGACAGAAATGCATCACCGACATCTATGCGCTGGTCCGCCCGATAGACACCAGCCTTCCCACGGCCGGAACAGTGAGCAATCCCGACAGCGTATGGGTAAAGGTGATCGATCCGGCGGTGCTCAAAGTAGACTGGTATGTTGACAATGTCCTGAAAAAGCCGAATGGCGGAACTTCGATCAGGAAAAACGAGATAACCTCGGTGCCGGGAACGTTCACCGTCAAAGCCCATGTGTATGACGAGATCATCAGGCACGCGCGCGGCGACAATAAAACGCCCGATACGCTCGATATGTTCCGCGGCGACACCGCACGGCTGGTACAGGACCTCCAGTGGACCGTGAACATCACCAACGTGGCCCTTTTTCAGACAACGCTCGAGAAGCCGGTATTTTCGCTCTCGGTGGATAACAACACGGTCGTTTATTCGCTCAAGCGGCCCGGAGAGGTGACGTTTGACCTCATCGGTGTCAATGGAGCGGTCCTGAACCGAAGTGCGGTCCGTGGCCATGAAGGGAGAAACAGCATACGGCTGTGGAATGGGAACAATGTCTCCGCGGGGATGTATTTTCTTAAGATGACAACCGCAGGGGTAACGCAGGTCGTACCGGTGACGATCCAGTAAATCAAGGTACCACGATTGGCCTGAAAAGTCGCTTCCTCCGGAAGCGACTTTTTTTTATTGGTGCGCCGCGGCTTGCGAAAGACTCCATTCCTGAGCATGCAAGGATTGTAGTAATGGCCGAACTTGACCAGATTTACGGCGCAGCTTTCTTCCGAGAGTGGGGCCCCGCACATAGCGCCTATGTGCGGTCGGCTGAGCTTATTGCCGATGAAATCTACCGCCAGTTCAGCCCGTGCCGCGTGGCTGATATCGGGTGCGGGTGCGGAGTATATGGTTACTTTTTTCAAAAAAGGGGAGTGGAGGTGCTTTTTCTCGACGGCGTGATTCCGCCCGCAGAGCACTCTTTTCCCGTTACCATACACAAGCAGGACCTTACCGTGCCGTTTGAGAACAAATGGGGCAGGTTCGATATCGTTTTATGTCTTGAGGTGGCGGAGCATATCCCGGAGCCGCTGTCTGGAGCTTTTCTTGAAAATATCATCCGGTTCGGCGATACGCTCATAATGGCCGCGGCCCCCCCGCACCAGGGAGGGCATTACCACTATAACGAGCAGCCCAAACGCTATTGGGTCCGCAGACTGGCCGGTATGGATTTTATCTACTCCCGCGGCAAAACAGGACGTTTGTTCAAAGCGCTGAGCGCTCAGCGCCCGCCGTATGGATGGATGATGCAGCAACTCTGCGTGTACGAAAGAGTCGCGCAGGGGGAGCGCTGCCACCGGTCGGTATTGCCCTTTGATGTGCGGGTTCCGGGAAAAAAGGCGGCGCCAGAACGCGGGCGCCCCGCGGAACCTATTCTCCTATGACAACAGCGCCCGTCACGCTCCCCGTCACCCCGTTTAAACGCGCGACATACAAACCGGAAGGCAGGTGCGAGACGTCGGCTCCACCCGCGGCGGAAACGACCTCGCTCAGGACGCATCTGCCTGCCGCCGTGCAGAGGGTGAGCCGCACCTGCTGCGTTGCGGAATAACCCGGAAACGTGCATCGCAGGGAAGTACCGCATTTTTTCACCCTGATCCCGATGGGTTGAGGGGAGGTACGCGCGTTGACGGAAAACCGGGTGCCTGCCGTGGGACCCAGCGTGAAGGTCATGACCGTATCGACGCCGCTGATATTCATGATGTCGACACCGGAAGGCGTCCTGTCGACCCAGAGCGCCGCCGGTGTGGTCGTGGCCGAATAGGCGTCAACGCCTCCGGATTTGAAACAGACATTCGTTCTCGTATTGGCAATGTCGTTATTGGCATGAACCATCTCCACGAGGAGCGGCGTGGTGGGGTAATTGAAATTATTTCCCCTCTTGTTGATATGCCAAATCGTTAAACCTTGGTCGGAAATGTTCGCGGAAAGGGGCAACTGTCTTGTGTAGGGTTTAAAAAAGAAAAATTCATCCGGCTTGGCGTTCCTGAAGTAGACATGCCCGATATTCGGATTGGTTCCATTCGCCCTGACCACGGTTCCAGCCGCCATGTTGCCGATATTCTGCACCTCGTTCCAGCCATTGAGGTAAAGCAGATAGGGATTTGCCAGCGATGTACTGCCTCCTCCTCCCATTATGTCCCACGTGCCGGTCGGTTCTCCGCTCGAAGCGTAAAGATCGGGCCAGTTGGCGAGCAGGTGCCCCATTTCGTGCTGG
>JAFGOU010000213.1 GCA_016926315.1 Chitinispirillaceae bacterium | reverse complement strand
TAACCTTTCGGTGCCGGCGAACGGCACGACGCTCGTCGCCTGGATGGCGCATATCGGGGGATTCATCTCCGGCGTGATCGCGGGGGCGCTGATGCGCATTACCGGCGGGAAAAAGACACGGAGGAAAAAAAAGGCATGACGCTTTCCATTTCCACCCGGCAGGTTTCTCTGCATGATGCCATGGTCGCGTATCTGAGGAAGCATGGCGACGGGACACCACCGGAGGATCTGGCGGCGCTTTTTCTGAAAGTACGCGACCCGAAACAGAAATTCGCGGCTGCCGCGATCCGTGGCATCCTTGCGCCGGACAGCCGATGCTTTATTGATGATACCGGACGGTGGCATGCGCACGCAGCCTCCGGTGCCGCCACGGAAACGACTCTTAACGCGCAACCCTGGAGCGCGCTCTTCTGCCGTACGGATACATCGGGCAACCGGCCCCTGTATGTCGCCATTTACGACCTGTATCCATGCCCCTCGCGCGTCATAAGCGGCTGGCTCGTCGATCCGTCTTCGCTCCAGCCCGAGGACCGCGTCCTTCTGACCGACCCTGCCGGTTTTGACGCCGAAACGGAAACCGCGGCGTCTCTTCTGGAAAAAATCGTACGGCGCTGCAGCAGCCGGATTACCGTTTTTTTGCGCGCGGGGGACCGCTGCGCCCTTTTACGGGCCGCTGGGCGCGCCGGTTTTTATCTCTCCGACAATTCCGTGCTTGTCAGTGAACTGGGCAAGGCCGCCGGCATTGCCCTTGCCCGCCCCCTCACTACCGCGGCGCTTGAGAAGGCGGTTTTCGGCACCGGAAATGATGGCACCGACCCGGCAAAACAGGGCGAACGGTTCGCCGCCAGCGTCGGCGAACTCATACAGCGGCTCTCCCTCCAGGGCCTCGAAACCCTGGACGACCTCGAACGCGCCTTGCAACGCGATCGGTCGCACCTCTTCTCCGGCAAAACCTTTACCGCTGAAGATCTCCTTGCGCTGCCCGCATGCCCCGGCGTGTACGGGTTCAAGGATGGTGCCGGCGCATGGCTGTACATCGGCAAAGCCTCGAACCTCAGGCGGCGTCTTCTCGGGTATTTCGGCGACACCGACGAATCGCCCCTCAAACTGCAGCGGCTTCTTGACGAATCACACTCTCTCGTGACCCATCCGTACGGCTCGGAACTCGAGAGCCTGATTGTCGAATACCGCCTGATAAAAAAATACGCCCCGGCCCTCAACAGCAAAACGGACATCCACGAACGATCCGGCCGGCACACGCCGGTCCGCGACTGCATCATATTGCTTCCGCATGTCAACATCAAAAAAGGGGTGTCGCTCTGGCTGAGGAAGGGACAGAAAATCCTGTTACGAACCCTTTCCGGCGATTTTTCGGACGATCGCGGGTTAATCAATGACCTGCAGTCGTTTTTTTTCGTACCAACGACCCCGGTCTCGCCGTCCGATTTCCCGGAAACGGAGATTGCCGTGCGCTGGATCAGGCAGAAAGGCAAAGCGCTTACGGTCGTGACGGTCGCCGGCATGGCTGATGCCGGGGAGGTTTTTGCCGCGCTCAGGTATGCCTGGCGCGAGTTCCGGGAAAGCCGCACCCCTCCCGCACCGTTTCTCTAACAAGGAGAGTGGGTTTTAACGGGTGTAATAGATTATTTTAACGATGACTACGACCGGTCGTTGTTGACTTATCGACGACCTTTTCTTACACTTACTAAAAGGCTTGACTATGAACCGGAACATCGACCATGACCGTTTTGTCGCAAAAAACCGTTCCCTCGCCGTCGCAGAGGAGATCAAACAGCGCGACGAAGACTTCGGGAAAAAAGGTGGCGCCGCCGCCGTCCGCGATAATCGTTCCTGTTTCAACTGCAAGATGAAGCAGGGTTGTTCCGAATTCAAGGCGCGGCGCAGCGGCAGGTCAACCGGCGTGGTATCGTTTGGCGGCGACGAAAAATTCGTCTGCGACCGGTATGTTCCCGCGCCGCTCCAGGCACGGAGTATGTCCGACAAACAGATCAAGGCGCTTTTGAAAAACATCAAACAAGGGTATTAGGCGCTAGGCAAAAGGAGCAAGCACCGATGGCGAACACACCGCTGGAACTCTACGAACAGGCCTACCGCCTGCATTACCACGACAAGCGGATTTCCGATGCGATCAAACTGTATGAGGCGATCATACGGGACTTCCCCGAATCAAATGAGTGCGGGTACTCGGTCATCCAGCTCCAGAAGGTGAAGGCGGGCGAAATCACGCGCGCACTTAAAAAAGGGCCTGCCAACATGTATCCGTTGCTGATCGTCGCGTTCATGTCCAGCTTTATCGCCCTGCTCGTCGCGCTCGTTGGCGTTCTACTGCTGTTCCAGCAGCTTCGGCTTGAACACCACCGGACAACGCTCGCCCTTGCCGCCGTCGGCAAAATGTACTGCGGCAAGGAAGAAAACGCCCTGAAAATACTCGACGAGCTCAAGGGTCTTTCCGCCAAAGACCCGCTGCCCCTTGAGCTGTCTTCCGATATTTTCCGAAAACACAACCTTTCAATAAAAGCCGCGCCGATCTCTCCGCCGCCGGTGGCGCGATCCGACGATTCGGTCGCGGTCGCTTCCCCTCCGGAAGCCCCCCTGCCGGGCGGCGGCAAAGCTGCGATCGCCGCGGGAATGGCACCAAAGCCAAAAACCGGAACGGCACCCCAAAAGCCGGCAAAAACAAAAAAGGGGATTCTGCTGGTTGATCCCGACAGCCTATCGTACTTTTAACGACCCGTTGAGCGGCAATGCAGAAATCTTTCGTCAAAATAATGAACACGATCTCGGAGATCGAGAACCATGTCCTTAAAGGACTGGTTCTTGATGAGCACGGGCAGTGGATACCGATTGCCGATAAAAAGGCGGTTGAGGAGGACTTCCTTGCCCACCTGTCGGCCGGAAAGGTGCTTCACGAAGGACGATGGGTAAGCTTTGCCGAGGCGAAATCGGCCAAAGCGCCGACGGAAATCGCGACAACAATGATGGAAACGGCCACCGCCGCTCCAGACGCCCTTCCGGAAGCGCCGGGCTTTGCCTCTGACCCCATTGAAGAAACGCGCAACGGAATGAATTCCCCGGTTGCGCCCCTTTCTGATCTCGAGCAGACCGCTTTCCCTCCCGAAACCAAGACCGTTATCATCGAGCCGTCCCACGACACCCCGCTGGTATCCTCGGAGGAGGTCGACCCCTTCTCCGGTTATGCGCCTGAAACCGGTGCTTTTATGGTGGAACATTCCGAAGGAGACCACGCTGAACCACGCGAAGACGATCCGGAACCCGCTAACCGGACCACCACATCCATTCTGCTCCCCACGGTCTCTTCATGGGAGCAGAGTGCTCGAAAGGGGCGCCTGAAAATTCTTGTCTTTGGAGGAATCGGCGTCGCGCTCGCCGGCATCGGGGCGATTCTGCTCCTGGTTTTTCAGATCGCGCGCTGATATTCGTTTTTCAGCGCGCCCGCGTAATCCCCGCCTTATCCAACAGAAGATCAACGATTCTCTTCCGCTGTACCATCCGGTCGAACAGTCTGGCGGCGCGTTCCCGCGCCGCACGTCCCATGAGCGCGACACAACCGGGTTCATCGATGCACCGGGCCATGGCCAGCACGAACCCCTCGACGTCGCCCGCTCGCACGAGCGTCCCGGTAACGCCCTGTTCCACGATCTCGCCGATTCCGCCGTCGTCAAACGCGATCACCGGCATGCCGCACCCCTGCGCTTCGGCGACGACCCGGCCGAATGGCTCCTTTACCGAAGCGATACAGAACACATCGTACCGGGAAAGCGCCTCGAGCGGCTGGTCGGTATGCGGCAGAAGCCGGCAGACGGAAGCAATGCCTTTTTTTTCTATGATCGCCTGTACCTCCTGCCGGTATGACTGGTCCCAATACAGCGTGTTGCCGATCAGATCAAGCGAGCCGGCCTTGTCGCCGTATCGGGCATGAAGCCGTGCGAATGTTTTGACCAGCAGATGACACCCTTTCCATGGAACGACGCGGCCGAGATAGACGAACCGTGGAGCCCCGGCTCCTCCGTACACCCGGGGCGGCGCGATCGCCACGCCGTTATGGATAACCACGGCACGGTGCGCCAGGGAAGGCGGCAGCGACGACTTCACCGCTTTCGAGATCGCGATAACAAACGCCCGTTTCGGCCGGTAGAGCAGAGCATAGAGGCGGTAGGGCAACGATCCCTTTTCGAATTGTTCGCGCAGGTGGAAACAGCAGATACCGCGGTAGCCGAAAATACGCACAAGAAACAGCGCCATATGCGACTTCGGGACATTGGCATGAATCAGACCCGGCCTGATATGCCGAACCAAGTTCCAAACGCCCAGCACGTAGCGGAAAAACGATAGAAGCCCCCGCCATTCCCGCAGCGCCGCGATTGCGAGCCCGCCGCGCCTGAAGTTGCGGATCGCTTTTGAGCAGGGAATGACGCTGACCGTTACGCCAAGCGATCGCGCGCGGTCAAGCAGGATCCCCTCCTCGGAAGCGACAAGAAACACCTCGCACCGGGTCGCCGTCTCTTCAAGAAGGTCCAGGAGCGAATGCTCCGCTCCGCCCAGCTCGCGGGCCCAGTGGTTAATGAAGAGAATCCTGTTGTCAGCCGTTCCAGGCATATCGTTTCCGTAACCGCTCAAAGGCCGCGGCAGACAGTCGTTTCCGTTCCCCGACGTCGCCGGCCAGACGCGCAATGGCGCCGGCAAGCGCTGCGGCGCTGCCCGGTTCGACGAGAACCCCGCAGGCGCCGTTTCCAAGCACCTCGGGAATACCTCCGGTCCTGGATGCAACAACCGGCACGCCGTGGGCCATTGCTTCGAGCAGCGCGATGCCGAATCCTTCGGCTCCGGACGCGGTTTCACGCGACGGAAAAACGAACAGATCCGCCGCGCGGTATGTTTCGGAAAGCTCTTTATCGTCAATGCCGGTCCTCACGGACACGCTTTCGCCGATCCCGATCCGGCCGGCGTGCGCGGACAATTTTTTCCCCTGGCCGCCCGATCCTGCAAGGGTCAGGTGCCAGGGCAGGC
>JAFGOU010000019.1 GCA_016926315.1 Chitinispirillaceae bacterium | reverse complement strand
GAGCACGCCGATGGACATTGCCGCGCCGACGGCGGCAATAACGTGAGAACAGTCGGGCTTGAACGCACCCTCCCGCGAGCACTTCAGCTTTTCGAGAAACGCCCCGATCAGGACGGGATTGAAACTGAACGGTCCGCCCATGAACGCAAGGGGTGCGTTCAGGTCCATGCCCTGCGCCAGGCTGCAGATGGTCTGGGTAGCGACCGCATGAAACACCGAAAGCGCGATGTCCTCCCGGGGAACGCCGGCATTGACAAGAGGAAGAATATCGCTCTTGGCGAAAACGCCGCACCGCCCGGAAATCGAATGAACCTTCCGCCCCTTGGCCGCCATCTCGTTGAAATCCTCGGTTGGAATGTCAAGGAGCACGGCCATCTGGTCGATAAACGCCCCGGTACCTCCGGCGCAGCTCCCGTTCATGCGCATGTCCAGAAGCCGCGAGCCGCCGTGCGCACCGTCAGGGCCGAACACCATTATCTTCGCGTCCTGACCCCCGAGTTCAATGGCGGTCCTGGTCTGCGGATAGAGCGCCTTGATGGCAATTGAAGTCGCAATGACCTCCTGCACATACGAGCCGCCAAGGTCGCTGACAATAGGCTCCGCCCCGCTGCCACAGGCCGCGATCTCTATCCTGCTTTCTGAAAATTCCCCCTCAAACAATGCGAGCTGTTTATGTACCGTGGCTGCCTGGGCGGCGTTGTGACGCAGATACCTCCAGAAGACAAGCTCGTTGCCGTCCGGTTCGATTGCCGCTATTTTTACCGTGGTGGAACCGACGTCGATGCCGACCCAGAGCGTCGAACGGTCCTGTTTCATACGGCGGCTCGTGCAACCGCGTTTTTCCTGTGCTGTCGTTTCCATGCGTCACTTCCGGATGCTATACCGTAAAAGCTTGAACCATGCCTTCCCTGTCCGATTAAAATACATATGAACGACAGCGGTTGTCAGTATCCGGGGTTTTTTAATGAAAAAAAGCGTATTCCCTGGAAATTCACTATTGACCTCATATATAATTGATGTATATTTTCACACCTTATTAAACGGTTTCCACCGAAAAAAAAAACGGCTTACCAACACCAAGGAGGTTATAATGGCCCACAAAATCACCGATGCATGCCTTGCCTGCGGCACCTGCGTACCGGAATGCCCGGTCGAAGCGATCAGTGAAGGCGATCCCATTTTCGTCATCGACGCGGACAAATGCACGGACTGCGGCTCCTGCGTCGCGGTCTGCCCGGCCGAGGCGATTACACCGGCGTAATTGGCTGTTTTCATGATGGTAACAAAAGCCCCCGGGAATACGGGGGCTTTTTTATTAGGGATTGGGGGCAATGCGCCTGCCCATGATTAATGATCCCGAAGAAATCCGGATGATACGGTTCCTGTGATAACCTATTTTAGAGGACAATGCGGACAGAGGAAATGACGGTACGGTATGGCAAAATCGCGTTTCATACGGACCGCTTTTTTTATGAGATTCTTTGGTCAGCATCCTGGCAATCCTGATTTTATTCCGGAGAATCCGGCTTGGAATATGAGGTGGATTCATGAAGGTTGAAAAGAAAGATTTGCTCAAGAGTGCTGCTGCCGGTATCATTTCCCAGGAACAAGCAATAAACGTGTGGGAGTTTCTCGATTCCCGAACCGAAACCAGGCCGGGTTTTACTGGTTTGAATGTCATGTACTACCTTGGCGCGCTCGTTATCATTTCCGCTTTGACCTAGTTCGCCACAAAAGCCTTTTCACGATATGATGCCGGCGGCTTGATTCTTGTCTCCTGTGGATACTTCGCGGTATTCTTTTCCCTGGGCTTTTTTTTGATCAGGCGAAGAAAAACCTATGTCCCTGGCGGGCTGTTGCTGACTGCCGCCGTTTGTATGGTACCGCTCATGGTTTTTTCCTTTCAGAAGTATTTCAACGTATGGGTATTCAAAAGCCCTGGAGACTACGACAGCTATTACACGTGGATCAATTCCGGATGGTTCTTGATGGAAATGGCAACGATTATCACCGCTGTCCTGTTCATCCTGATTTTCAAGTTCCCGTTTCTGACGTTTCCTCTTTCGTTCACCGTATGGTTTCTTTCCATGGATATTACACCGGTTGTTTATGGCTCCGGGGTCCATTCCTGGGAAGAAAGGAAGATGGTTTCTGCGATGTTTGGAGCCCTGGTTCTTGTTATTGCCTTCATAGTGGACCGGAAGACAAAGGGGGATTTTTCGCTGTGGCTGTATATCTTCGGTCTTATGGCATTCTGGACAGGGATAACGTTCATGGATTCGGATTCCGAATTGAACAAGTTACTCTACTGTTTGGTAAACCTGTTTTTGATTATCGTATCGGTCCTATTACAACGGAAGGTTTTTATCGTGTTTGGTTCCATGGGGTTGTATGTGTACCTGTATCATGTTTCCTCAAGGGTTTTCGAAGACTCTTTGTTGTTTCCTGTTGCGTTGTCCATGCTCGGGTTATCGATCATAGTGTTGGGGATTGTGTACAGCAAAAATCACGTGCGATTTGAAAAGGCGGTACTGAAAAGAACCCCCGCGACGCTTCTCAAACTATTACCGCCCTTTAAGGGACTGAGTTGAAAAAGGAGAATACAGGATGCCGGGCCGGTGAAAAGTCACTGTTCGGGCGACCTCGCGTGGGGCTTCGGCTAACGGCCAGGAAGAAAATGAAGGACGTCGCCCGATGCGCTTAGAATGTACTGACTGTAGGATTTGACCCTGATTTTGTTCCCTTCCCCGTCAGTATGCAGCGGCTGAACCGTCACGCACCACTCTTTTCCGTTAAACCTGGCGGAAAATTCACAGGCCGACGCGTCCCGGCTTTCGTTAATCACGATCTTTTTAACGATAGCAAGCGCCCTCTTCTCATCAATGGGCATTGAATCCGGCGGTTTGGTCCCGGGGTCCTCAACCGTGGTGTCATTAACCATTGCGGCGGGCGCAGGGGTGCCAGCGGTCTCCTGCTTCTGCTGCTGGCTGGAACAGGAAAAGAAGATCGACAGGAAAACAATAACAAAAAAGGTAACGGATCGCATCATGCCTTTTATCGATAGAGGAGTTACTATCTTGGAAAATAACCAAATGAAACCCGGGTTTCCAAATGCGCCGGTCGGGAAGACGGGCAACCGGTTAACCACGGTTCCCCGAACGTGTCGGCGCAACCTGTCTGCGCAATTTAAAAAACGATGCGAACCTGCTATTCATCTCTCCGGAGGCGGGTTTTTCGCTCATGGGATTTATAAGCACACCCTTTGGCGTCAACATTCCCTTGTTTGGACCCGTAGTGCCGGATGTCGGAGCCATTACAACAGCAATCACCGTTACCGTGCCGCTATGGCCCGATTGAAGGTTGGTGCCGCGATCTGAACCGACCCTAAAAATCCCCAGCCCGGAATTTCGACAGGTCCCAGTAAACCAGTTTTCCCCCCACCTGCATGACAAACCCTTCAGGCGTCGTGATCCAGGTCGCCTTGCTGTCGCTGACGCGAACGCCCAGATCAAACGGCGGCAGGCAGCCGCCGGGAAGGGATGGGTCGAGAGTTCCCTACCTGCGGAATTTTCCAGGATCGAACGTTGAAAGGTCGTAATGGAGCAGTTGATTGCTCATGTAAAGTACCAGCCCCTCCGGCTCGGTTATCCACCCCGCGCATCCAACGTTACCTTCAAGCCCGAGACGCATGGGAGGCAGGCAGCCGTTGGGCAGGGTCGGATCGAGGTAGACGAGAAAATGACGGTCAGGATCGAACCGCTCGGCACTGGCGCAGAAATAGACCCAGTGGCCAGAGGGGGAAATGGTGTTGTTGTCCACGTTTTTCATCAATCGGCGATTGCCGATCAGGGAGGAGTCGACTTCGACGGGAATGATTGCGGGTTCATGATGCCAGGAGGCCAGGTAGAGCATGTCTTTTTTGAGGATAAGGTTATAGGAAACAATAAGAGCCTGTTGGTTCTTTTCGGAAATATAAACCTTTTTATTAAAGGCAAAAAAGACGGAATCTTCTTC
>JAFGOU010000018.1 GCA_016926315.1 Chitinispirillaceae bacterium | reverse complement strand
CACCGAATCGGTATAGAGCGAATCGATATTCTCGTAGGTCGTCACATTGCTGTCGCAGAATCTGTTCACCCGCGTACGGGTCATCTGTTCCACTCGTGAATAGAGAGAATCCTCATAATCGCGGACCACCCCTTCCTTTACCGTGAGCATGGAGGGATCGAGGAAATTCCGGTCGGCATGCATTTTTTTGAGCGCGTTTTCCGCCCCCGCCCACGCAAAGCCGGCGAGCGCCGTACTGATGCTCTTTGCCTGCTCCTCGATTGACATTTTATCGAGTTCACGGTATTTATCAATAAGGAAACCGAGCTGCATATTCTGCTTGAGGATGCCTATCATGGCGCTGTAGTCGCGCTGTCCCTTCAGCGCGTTGATCCGGCCTACGATGGCATCCGCGTCACGGTACTGCGCGATCTGTTTCTGCAGATCGGCATTGAAAGCCACCAGTTCCTGATTCAGTTTCTGCGCGCAGGGGTACCCCTGGTGCTTTCCGAATGACACATCAAGACCTGCAGGCACCAGGGCCTGCATCGCGCTGATCCGTGCGATAACCCCCTTGAAAAAATCATCCGCAGGCATCTTCGGGCCGTCCTTCACATACCCGGTTATCCTTTCCACCGAATCGCGCACCACCAGAAGCGCCGTGCTTCTCGCGTTAAAAGCTGCGATGAACTTCACCGAGGCCGACAATTCGGGGCTCATGGTCAGACCTGACGCGGTATGCAGTTCTTCGAGCCGGGCCGCCGCACCGAGCCTGAAATAATTGGTATCAAGCGGCTTGGCGTCGTTCTTTGCCTGAAGACGCTGGTTAAAAAACGACGGAACCTCAGCAAGCCTTTTCTGGAGAAGGCGGCTGCTCTCCTTCACGATGTTCTGGGGCAGCTTGTCTTTCATGGAAAAAAAGGAAATAAAATCGCCGGTATAGCCGAGAAAGTTGAAAGCATTGCCGCGCGTCTGGTGTTCCCGGTAGAAGAACCCGAGAACCGCCGCATAGTTGTTCTGGAAAGCGAGCTCATCATCAAGTTCGCCTTTCAGCTTGCGGTAGTTAAGGTATGCGGCATCGGTGGAATTGACGACATTCGGCGGGAAGATAGTCTCAAGCGCTCGAAGCTCCTTCTGCAGTTTCTGCAGTTCCGCCGTATGCCGCGAAACAGTGTCAATTACCAGCGTAAAATTAAAGCCATCCAGGTTCATGGAAGTCCCGATCGCCTGGTAAACGCCGCGGTCGACGACGTTTTTTGATAGGACATCCTTGTACGCGGCATATTTATGCTCGAATTTGAACCGCCATTGCGGCGCATAGCGGTATTTGAGGCTCAGACCTTCGATCTTCTGGGGCACATTTTCAATCAGCCAGTAATAGCATGGCTTGCTTTTGTCTATCGGGTAGACGCTCATCGTCTCGGGAGCCCATGTTTCATCGTCAATGAGCTTCGCGGCCCGCTGCTTGACGAACTCTCCCGTAAACGCCCCGGAGAACTGCTTTTTCTGCGGCGAGGAAATGATCAGGTAGAAATGGTCGTACTGGGGCGCCGGGAATTCGACGAAATATTTTTTTTCTTTTTTCAGCCCGAAGTCCTTTTTCCCTTTTTTCAGGTCGATATAACCTGCTTCCTGGTTCTGAATTTCGGGCTTTGGCTGGAGATGCTTGTACGTGGCGCAGCCCGCCTGAATGAGCAGCGCAGCCAGCAGCAGTATTCTGAATTTCATCGCGCCTCCTTTTAAAACGTGAGTCATAAACATATGGCAATATCATGCAACATGTTGGATAAATATAACTGCGAAAACAATGAAACGTTAAATCGTATTATAGCACCGTCCCCTTGTCACCTTATAGCGCCGTCCCCTTGTCACCCTTTTACGGCCTTCGAACGCACCTGAATCCGCGAAAACTCGTGCGCGAGTCCGGAAAATCGGAGCTGCGAAACGCCGAACGAAGAAACCGGAAATTATAGCTGTCGATATGGTCACACCAGGAACCCCCGCGCAGAATCCGTGAGCTTGCCGTATCAGGGCCGGCAGGATCAACCTGCGCTTCGGCGGGATAATCTCCATTATAATCATTGCACCACTCCCAGACGTTCCCGGCCATGTCATACAAACCCCAGGCGTTCGGCTTCTTGCTCGCAACCGGAAGCGTGGCAAAAAGCTTTGATTCCCTGTAAATATAAAGGCTGTGGAACCAGACGGCATTGCTGTCTATCGTCAGCGAATCCGCATCGGTAAGCGACAGATAATTCCTGCCCCAGTAAAACTCGGTCGTCGTACCGGCCCGGCACGCATACTCCCACTCCGCCTCGGTCGGAAGACGATACCCGTTCTTTGAAAAATCGATTTTCAATCCCAGCAGCTTTCTGCAGCCCTCTCCCTCGGAACCGTTCCTCGGCTGTCCGAAAAGGGCCGTAAACTGGTAAACCGTATCAAAACCATCGCGCTTGCTCCGGGCGTTGCAGTAAAGAACCGCATCATACCAGGTGACCATTTCAACCGGATTCCTCGGGTCTTCCTGGTAATTCGACGGATTCACTCCCATAAGAGATTTGAAATCGCCCTGCGTCACCTCGATCGTGTCAAGGTAAAACGGTGAAAGCGTCACGCTGTGTACCGGCTGCTCTCCCCACGAACACCCGTTGCATATTATGTCCTGGCTTTCCGTACCCATCTGAAAGGTACCCCCGGGAATAAGCCTCATGGCCGATTTAGACATGACACCGGCGCCTACGTCATTCCACCCGCCCTTGTTCGCGGAAGCGCATCCGCCGGACAGCACGACTATTGACGAAAGGAACAATAAAAGGGCACAACGCAACAGAACCTCCATGAAAAGGTTAATTATTGTCGTACAAAAACGGCATCACATCCGGGCAGTATTTTACGGCGACTTGTCCTGGACCGGATTTTTTCCCTTCTTCTGGGCGCGCACGGCCATGACCAGCATCCACACGCCGAACAGCGTAAGACAAATACCCGACCAGATGTTGATGTTGATCCCCAACGAATGCTCGTCGTATATCTTTGACCCGCCAGTGGCAAGGCCGAAAATAGTTATTACAGCGCCTATGATGGTGAACAGCAGTCCTATCGGAAGACGGATATCGGTCTGCATCGAAGCCTCCTTATTATCACCAGAAGATGATGTTAAGAACCAGCGCTACAGCAAGGACAATAACGCCGAGCGTAGCCGGCTGAGAATACCACGGTATACCTGTTTCCTTGATTCGCGGGGTCAGCGAATAGACCAAACCTTTCAGATCTTCATCGGTCTTTCTGCGCCGTGTCGCCATGGAAATAAGGATGGTGGCGATGAAACATACCGTCCATGCAAAGGTGGCGGTCCAGAAATTCTGCGCCATTTCGCTTGGATAGGTATGCGCGATGACGCCCAGCCAGCCTCCCTTGATGCCGGCGTGCGCGGCAGCGGGAAGGGTAAACCCGTGATGGACTGCGGCGGCGAGCGTTCCCGAAATCAATCCGAAAAATGCTCCGTTGCCCGTGGCCCTTTTCCAGAACATGCCGATCAGGAAGGTCGCAAAAAGCGGGGCATTGACGAAAGCAAATACCAGCTGCAGAAAATCCATGAGATTATCGAATTTCGCCGCGACATACGCCGCTCCCATGCTTACGATGGTTCCGAACACGGTCGCGATTTTTCCCATGTTGAGATAGTGGCGGTCCGACCGGCCTGGTCTGATGTAGCTCTGATAAATATCGTAGGTCCAGACCGTATTGAACGCGGTCACGTTGCCGGCCATGCCGGACATGAACGATGCGATAAGCGCGGTAAGCCCCAGTCCGAGCACTCCCGACGGCAGGTAATGGCCGAGCATCAGCGGGATCGTATTATTGTAATCCATTGAGCCGTCCGGCAATTTAAGCGTGAATCCGCTCGCTCCGCTGCTGTGCGCTGTAAGTGCGATGGCAATCATACCCGGCAGAATCACGAGGAAAGGGATAAACATCTTCGGAATGGCGCCGATAAGAGGGGTATTTCGCGCGGCAGACATCGACTTGGCGGCCATTGCCCGCTGCACCACGAGGAAATTGGTGCACCAGTACCCGAACGAAAGAACGAATCCCAGCCCGAAGACAAGCCCGAACCATTCGATCCCCATGGGGTTTGCCGAAGGCGAACTCATATGCGCCCAGCTCCGTGTCCAGGCATCGGCTGCATAGGGTTGGGCCGCCCCAACGATAGCAGGGGCGTTCTGCGCGACATCATGCAGGCGCTCCTGCACTCCCGCCCATCCGCCCGCGTCCTTGAGACCGAGAAAAACAAGCGGAACAAGGCCGGCAACGATCAGGAAAAACTGGAGTACCTCGTTGTAAATAGCGGAAGTCAATCCGCCGAGAAACGTATATACAAGAACGATAATCGCCGACATAAGAATGCTGAAGTTGAAATCCCATCCGAGCAGCACCTGCATCAGCTTTGCCATGGCGAACATGGAAATGCCGCTTGCAAAAATCGTCATTACGGCAAAGGAGATGGCGTTGAATCCCCTGGTCTTCTCGTCAAAACGGAGCTTGAGGTATTCGGGCACCGACCGGGCCTTTGAGCCGTAGTAAAAAGGCATCATGAAGACGCCGAGGAACACCATGGCCGGAATCGCGCCGACCCAGTAGAAATGTGCGGTGGCGATGCCGTATTTAGCCCCGGATGCGCCCATTCCCATGACCTCGAGAGCGCCGAGATTGGTTGAGATGAAAGCGAGCCCGGTTATCCATGCGGGGATTGACTTGCCTGAAGTAAGGAAGTCCTCGCTCGTCTTCATGTGCCTCTTGAGCACCCACCCGATAATAAGCACGAACACGACATAAATGGCCATAATGGCATAATCTACTGCGCCAACCTCGATATGCGGCATACGTTATCCTTTTGGTAATGGTAAGATATGCAGTGCTGAGCCGATATCCCGTCAGATTAAAAAAAATAATTGCCGCTGAATCATATTGAAGGAAAAAAGTGGCGAAAAACATTTTCTTACATCAGGCGATGCTACCACACGGCGCAACCGGCCTTTTCAGAACCGCTGCATTGGCGGCCCCCGCAGCTTTTTTGCCGGCCGCAGAAGCGTCGGTCCGCAAGCCCGCGCATGAACAGCGTTTCGGAACGCGGGCATCCGATGCTCAGGCTTTTGCCTTCTGTATCGTCGACATGGCCGCGGCAACGATGCCTGCGACATCGGCGAGGTTCGATGGAATGACCAGCGTGTTCCCCTGCTTTGCGATCTGTCCGAACTGGGCGATATACTGTTCCGCCACCTTGAGCTGCACCGCTTCAAAACCGCCGGCGGCCTTTATTGATTCCGCCACCTTGCGGATGCCTTCCGCGTTCGCGTTCGCAACAGTCAATATAGCGGCCGCCTGGCCTTCCGCCTCGTTTATCCGCTGCTGTTTATTGGCTTCCGACGCTTTGATGACCTGCTGTTTGTCGCCTTCCGCGTTGTTGATGGCGGCATCGCGGGTTCCCTCCGACTGGAGAATCAGCGCCCGTTTCTCCCGTTCGGCCCTCATCTGCTTCTCCATGGCCGCGAGCACGTCCCGGGGCGGGGTGATGTTCTTGATCTCGTAACGGAACACCTTGACCCCCCACGATTCGCTCGCCTTGTCAAGCTCCGTCACCACCTGCATGTTGATATGCGAACGCTCCTCGAAGGTACGGTCAAGCTCGATGCGCCCTATTTCGGACCGGAGCGTCGTCTGCGCGAGCTGCGACAGGGCGAACAGCAGGTTTCTGATGCCGTACGAGGCCAGCTGCGGGTCAACGACCTTGAAGTACAGGATACCGTCCACCGCGACCTGAACGTTGTCCCGCGTGATGCAGACCTGCTCCGCGATGTCAACCGCCTCCTCCTTGAGGCTGTGGCGGTAGCGTATGGCGTCGAAAAAGGGAAGCAGGATGTAGAAGCCGGCGTTCAACGTGGCGCGGTAACGGCCGAGGCGTTCCACCACGAACGCGCTCTGCTGGGGCACCACGACCGCCGTTTTCGCGATAACGATGAGCACGAATACGGCAATGACAATTGCGACCGCGAACACACCGCTCATAAGCACCTCCGGTGAATGGTTATTTCAGCTTCACGACGAACGACAATCCCTCACGCGCGGCAATAACGCACAGCGAATTCTGGGCTATGTCGGTGACACCGCCGTTTCTTGCCTGCCATACCGATCCCCGCACTTCGACCTTTCCCTCTCTGCCGGCTGGAATACCGCTCACCGCCCGCGCCGTCTCCCCGATGAATTCGGGCACGTCGGATTGCGGTGTCGCTTTCCTTACCCGCTCCACCAGCGGCTTGCGCATCAACGCGATGCTCAGCGTGGAGAGGGCGGCAAACAGCACGATCTCCACCCACGCGGTATGAATGAGCGGGTTCACCGCGCCGGTGATGACGGCAGCGATCCCGATGAACAGCAGGTAAAATCCGCCGGGCGTCAACGCCTCGGAGAGGAGCATGAACACCCCCGCGATGATCCAGTACCACCATTCTATGTGCATCCGCGATCCCCTGAAAAGGTACACTGCTCCCGATAAAACGCCGTTGCTGAAAAATATATCCTTCCCGTGAAGTAATAGTCAACTTCCATCGCCGGCGCGGGGAAGAGCAGGGGCTGTGGACTCCGGCGCGATCCCCGTCGTATCTTATCGTACCCCGGGCAAGCCGATGAACCTGAAAAAAATACCCGCCATTCTCGCGTCCAGCGGATTCTTCGTCGCCGTCCTCGCGCTGCTCGGAGCAGTGTCGCTCGGCGGCATCCTGATTCCCCAGAACGCCGGCGACGAGGCGTACT
>JAFGOU010000212.1 GCA_016926315.1 Chitinispirillaceae bacterium | reverse complement strand
ATGAGGGAGGCGGTCGCGCAGCTTGAGCCGCATCTAACTGGCGCTGCAGTACGCAGCAGGGGGACGATAGTACTTGCGACGGTGTTCGGTGACGTGCATGATATCGGCAAGAACCTCGTGGGCTCGATTCTCCGCAATCAGGGCATCGAGGTCATTGACCTCGGCAAACAGGTTGAGATAAAGACGATAGTCAAGGCGGTAAGAGAGCATTCGCCCGATGTGGTCGGGCTGTCGGCTCTTCTCGTAACCACATCGCGCGAAATGAGCGCGTGCGTTCGCGAATTCGCAAGGCAGGGCATTTCGGTACCTGTGATCATAGGCGGCGCGGCGGTGAACCGCGATTTTGCAGGGCGTATCGCCCTGCTGGAGGACGGGACGCGTTACCGGGGGAACGTGTATTACGGCCGCGATGCTTTCGAGGCCGTCAGGATCATGGAACAGGCACAGAAAAAAGGCTGCGGCGGCAGGGAGTCGGGGAGCCCGGAGGCCGTATGCCCCGGCGGCAGGAAAAACCCTGCACCGGAACCGGTTAGCCACGACGGGATGCTTCACCCGCCCTTTTACGGGACGAGTGCTGTGCTGCGGTGGGAGTCCCGGCAGCTGATTGACAGGATAGACAAAGAACGGCTGTTTAAGGCGTGGTGGGGAGGCGGTAAACTTGACAAAAAGGAATACGGCAGGGCTGTTGCTGAAGATTTCGTCCCGGCGTTCGACGGGCTGCGGGACATGATTGAAAAGGAGGCGCTGCTGGACGCCGCCGGTATTTACGGTTTTTTCCCTGTGATAACGGACGGTGATAAGGTAATACTGCTCGATCCCTCGGATTTTCATGCCGATATAGCTTCGTTCAGGTTCCCGAGAATGCTTAAGAAAAAAAGCCGTTCCATAGCCGATTACCTCAGGCCTGAAAGTGACCTGCTTGCTGTGCAGGCAGTAACCATAGGGGAAAAGATAAGCGGCCGTATCAGGGAGTTTTTCTCGAAGGACGGCCGCTACAGCCTCGGTTTTTTTCTGAACGGCATGGGAGCCTGCGTTACCGAGCTTCTGGCGGACATGGTGACAAACGAGATAACTCGGGGGCTGGGCCTTCCGAACGGTTCGGGACGTCGGTACAGTTTCGGGTATCCCGGGATGCCCCGGCTCGAGGAGCAGCAGCGGCTGTTCGAAATCATGGCCATCACCGAGCGCCTCGGGATCACGCTCACCGGGAAGTTCCAGATGGTGCCCGAGCACTCTACCGTTGGGATATACATCCACCATCCGGAGGCGGAATATCTAGGGTAGGAGATGTCCGCTAAAAGGTGTATGATAACCCGATGTCAATACTTCCTCCGTGGTTGTACTTTTCAGAGCCGATGACGAAGAGGAACCCGCTTTCGACGAAAAACGAGACCTTTTCGTTGTTCATTAAGGACAGTCCGATTTTCGGGAGCATGGCGGGACCGTTATTGAGGTCGCGGTCTGCGACATCGGAGTATTCATCGTATTTAAAATTATTGTCGTAGCGATCGTCCTCCAGAAAACCGATGCCCATATCAATACCGCAATACCCTGAGACCGTATTGTTCAGGCTGAATACCCGGCTGTACCCGATCATAATATATTGGCCGTTTTCACCCATGGATTTCCACAGAATACTCAGGTCATATGCCGGGAAACGGTATTTAAATCCCAGAGAAAAACTGTAATTTGCAATTGAAAATGAAGCGTTGCCAGTATCGAATACAGGTGTAATGCTGTCGGGAATCGAATAGCTGGTATAACCGTGTGTTTCGTGAATCGGATAGATTCTGCTTGTAAATCTCCCTTCGGGAGGCCGGAAATATCCTATCTGGAAGAAACATGCGATCTTCTGTTTTGACTGCGTGCCGTACCGCGTTGCAAATGCACGCAGATCATATTCAGACATATGTTCCCTCTTGAAGAAGTTGGATGCTATGGTGTTAATCGCATAGCTGAGGCTTTGGTTCAAATGAACATCGACCGACTCTACATACTCCCGGCTGCCGTTTTCAAGAGAGTACTGGCAGATCATTATGCGGATCCCGTTTTCTATAGAGGTGACCTTGAAGGAGACGGCGCTCGATACGCCGTATTTTGCCTTACCTTCCCTGTCTGCCTCCATCGAGCAGAAAAGACTGTCCCCGGTTTTTGGAACAATAAAGGAGATGGAGTTGCCGCTCATGAGCGTTATTTTGTTGATAAAAATTTCATGCAAGCTTTGAACGGCAGGAAGTTCTTTAGAAGAAAACCCCTGGTATTCCACGCAAAGGAGGTGCTTCTGTGTGCCGAAGCTTGCGCCTGCGAGCAGTGCTATCCAGATCAGTTTCCGCATATCGACTCCTCTCTGCTAATCATATGGCGTTTCTATAAGAGTGTCCCTTCTGCCGTTTCTGTATAAACGGAACTTCGCAATGTTCACGGCAGTATCGACAACAGCGGTTCTCCTGTATACATTGCCGGTGACCTTGTATCCGTATTTACCGAAGAGGTAGGTCCAGAAGAAGTAGTTCTGAACATTTACATTATCTATGTAATCGCCGTCATATTTATTAAGAAGATCACGTGCCGCTTTTTCTATAGACGGGATTCCGAGAGGTATGCACCATAAAAGATAAACTAATGCTTCACCCTCAACATTTTTTCCCACAAGGACATATTTTGCGTCCTGGTCAATCGGTTCAATTGAAAGCGTACCGAAAGAAGCTATGGTGGTGGAGCACCCGGAAAGTGCCGCGAGGAGGAGTGACGCGTACAGAAGCCGCGAGATACTAAACGTGGTTTTCTGTATCATGGGTTCCGTCTCAGATTTCTTCCAACGTAAATAATATAGTTATTGATTGAGTATAAAACATTGTATCTTTATATTTACAGCTTTTTTTAACCGGAATCATTTGTTCTTGACTTTTTCCGTTATCAATTAGATATTTATAACGGTTTCAAGCCCCATCGGAAGGAGGCGCCGTGAACACAACGAAGCATGACCTCATTACAAAAGTGGCCGAGAACACAGGCCTGACCCAGTCCGACACCAAGATAGTCGTCGAGGAGCTGCTGGAGACAATATGCAAGTTCCTCGAGGGCCAGAACTCCATAGAGATACGCGGGTTCGGCACGTTCTACACCAAGATGCGAAAGCCCCGCCCGGCACGGAATCCCAAGACCGGAGAGGTGGTGCCGCTGAACAAACGGCTGGTGCCGCTCTTCAAATATTCCGGCGACCTGAAAAAGAAGATATGCGGGGCGCTGCTCAAGAAAAACCCGGTATAATCACCCCAATACTGCCCTATTTTACGTCGATTGTCAGGGTCGAATCAGTATCGATCGTGAATGAACGCTGGGAAAGCGTGCGGCCTTTGTGCTTCAAGGTGACGAAATGCTCTCCGGTTCTGAGACCGACGGTTTTGACCGTTTCCGTGGTGCCGCGGAAAACGCCGTCTATGTAAATGGAAGCAGTAACTGAGCAGTTTACCCTGAGATAACCCCGTTCTTCAGGCAGAGGCTGAAGGTGAATCGATAAGGTGCTGGTCTGGTCGGCGGCGATTTCCATTGAACCCCAGTACGGTTCGAACCCTTCCGCCGCCGCAACTATGAAACAGGCGCCGGTTTTCATGCGTATGCCGGCGACGGCTTCGTCCGTTGGGAGCGGTTTTTCGTCGGCAAACAGCTGTGCGTCGGGGGGCGTTATTGATATCTGCAGCGTTCCGTATTCCAATGGCTGCATGACGGCGGCGGTATCGGGATTTACAGGTGCGTCGGCATTCAGGGCGACGCCGGCCTGCGCCGTGGTGATGGGAGTTTCGGCGGCAACAGGCGTTTTCTGACTGTCGGGTTCCTCAGGGGCGGCGTTGCCGGCCCCGGAATCCGGCGGCAATGCCGGTTCCTGCTGTGCCGCGGCCCGTTCCTCAACAGGAAGCGGGGCAGGGGAGATTGACGCTGTCTGCACGACAGGCTTTTCGCGGCTATTGTTCCGGCCGGCTGTATTCGGAAACATAATGATGGTGACGGCTGCAACGGCGGCAATGACCGCAGCGGTAAAGGCAAGCAGTACCGGTGACCTCCTGCGTCGCGGAAGCTCCGGAAATTGTGCCGGCTGTTTTGTCGCGCCGGTATAATTAAGGACGATGGAAGCATAACGCTCGGCTTCATTGAAATGCGCCGCCGCCCCGGCCATGTTT
>JAFGOU010000211.1 GCA_016926315.1 Chitinispirillaceae bacterium | reverse complement strand
TGCTCACGAGCGCTACGTATTTTTCATAAAAGCCCTTTGCCTTGGGGTTTGCTTTGAGCGTGTTGCGATAGGCGGCAAGGCTTCCGGTTTCGTCTTTCAGGCTGTACAGCAGGTCGCCGAGCGCCAGAAGCATTTTGTCGTCGGACGGCGTGAGCGCGGTGTACCGTTTGAGGTATTCCGCCGCAGGGGTGAGTTCCTTGTTTTTGTTCGCTATTTCGTAAAGGGTTTTATATGCTTCCGCATTTTTGGTATCGGCCACGATGAGTTTCTTGAAAAGCTCTTCGGTCTTACGAAGATCGCCCAGCTGATAGGCTGCGGTACCGTGGCGGTAAAGAAACGAGGGCGCGGCGGCATCCGGCCCGCTCACCTTCCCGAAAAAGTTGACTGCTTCCTTGTAGTTTTTCTGGTCATATTCGTAATTGCCCACCAGGACCGCGGTTTTGGAATCGCCCGGTTTTTTTTCCAGGTACCGTTTATACACTGAAACCGCCTGTCCGGTTTTTCCCTCCTTGATATACAGGTCACCCAGCGCCTTCAATTCTTCTGTATTTCCCGGACGCATGGCCGTGACCTGTTCGTAGGTGAGGATCGCTTCGGCGGTACGCCCTGCCTTCGCCTGACAGGCGGCGAGCGATGCCAGCGCCTCGGCGTTTTTCGGGTTCTGCTGCAGGGCCTGCTGGTACATGTCGATCGCCTGGTTGAACACCCCCTGTTTTTGATACAGGTCGCCGAGAGTCATGTAGGCCGTTTCGCCGGCCTCGCCCGCCTTGACTGCCGCCGAAAGCACTGAAAAAGTCTCCTGGGGCGGGGCCTTCTGGGAGATCACAAGTTCGGCATATTTTTTATACAGGCCTTTGAGCGATGGGGCGGTTTTTGCGGCCGCCCGGTAGGCTTTAAGCGCTCCGGAAAAATCCTTTTTATCGTAAAGCATGTTACCGAGGTCCCTCTGCGCATCGGCATCTCCCGGCGCGAGTTCGAGGTACTTGGTCAGATACATCATTGCGTCATTGGTGTTGCCGAGTTTTGTTGAAAGGTCGGCAAGGTTTTTCACCACGCTCGGATCGCGGGGGGAGAGCACCATGAGCTCCTTGTACGTTGCGAGCGCCTCCCGCTGGTTGTTCGTTGCCATGGCGTGTTTCGCGTACCGGATCCGTGAGGTCAGGTCCTTTTTATCAAGGGACATGATGGTCTTGTCGGCCTCGGCGAGCATCTGCTGATCGTTCAGTTTTTCATAACAAAGGGCGAGATCGAGCCAGAGCGCTTTATCACCCGGCTGTTTCTTGACGATTTTTTCGAGCATGAGCCGTGCGCCCTGGTAATTTTTTTCTACCATATAAATGCGGGCGAGAATCTGCTGGGGCACGGCAAGCGAGGAGTCGTAGTGAAGCGCGGATTCGGCTGCGTCCCTGGCGAGGTCGAACTTTTTCGTCTCCCAGGCTGCCTGGGTCATGCCTTCCGCTGCCTCGGCCGTGGGTTCGAGCATGAAACTTTTTTGAAAATATTTGAGCGCATCAGCGCTTTTCCCGGCCCTCAAATTGTACTGCCCGAGAGCGAGCTGGATTTTCGGATTGTTCGGCTGCAGACCGACGAGTTTTTCCTGGATGGCTCGCGCTTTGGCGGCCTGACCCTGGGCGGTGTACAGTTCCGACAGTCGTGCGTGTGCTTCAACATTCTGAGGATCCCGCGCAATTACCGCCTCAAGGTAGGGGACCGCCTGGGTTTTGGCACCGGTACCGATGAGCGCATCCGCCATCAGGAAAGCGATGTCCTTGACCGTCCTTCCCTGCGGATCGTTTTTGTAAATAATCTGAAGGTTTGACAGGGCTTCGGAAAAATTTTTCTTTTTCAGGCACCAGCGCGCGTATTTTTCTCTGGTCTGCAGCGCTTCGTTGGTGGTCGCGCCGCCGAATTTGGCCGCCGCCTGGCTATACACCTTCATGTACGCGTCTTCGCTTTCCCCGGATTTTTCCATGCTCAACGCCTGCTGGAAAAGATCGGAGGCGGTGAGGGCCGCTTTATCCGCCTTTTCAAAGTTGGACGCGGCGTCAGCGTACTTTTCCTGCTGGAACAGGAGTTTGGCAAGTTCAAGCGATGTGGTGTTTTTTGAAACCTTGGGATCCTGCTGGGCGATCTTCAGATATTCAACTGCGTTGTCGTACTGGTTGGTCGCCCGGTAGGCGTTGGCGATCATGATGGCGATGTCGCCGCTGCCGCTGCTTTTCTGGGCGACCTTGAGCATCGCGACGGCTTTCTGATAGTCCTTTGCTTTGTAATAGATCAGGCCCAGTTCCCGGTTGGCGATGACGTTCGAGGGGTCGGATTCAACCACTTTTTCCAACGCAGCCTTGGCTTCATCCGGTTTGCCGAGCGCGATACAGGCGCGAGCATATTCCCAGCTTGCCTCGCCGGTCGCCTTTATTTCCGTGGCTTTTTTTGCCATGTCGAT
The DNA here is from genome assembly GCA_016926315.1 of Chitinispirillaceae bacterium. Next base: position 8,666 of record JAFGOU010000211.1, on the reverse strand, counting down.
GGCGGTCTCGGGCTGTTTCAATTCGTTGTAGATGCGTGCGGCGCCGACATACGCCTCATAGTTTTTATTGGAACGAAGGGAAACCATGTAACAAGCGAGCGCTTTTTCTTTGAACTGTTGCTTTTCGTAGGCACTACCGAGACGGGCCCAGAGCGAGGCATCGCGGCTGCCTACGGGAATGTTGTCTTCGGCATGCTTGATGGCGTCGGCATACTTTCCCGACGAAATGAGACGGTCGAAGGTATCGTCGGCGGTAATAACGAATGCAAGCATACCGATAGCGAACAATCCCATCCTTGTCCCGTACGTAACAGCGTGCAAAATCATAAAAGAGCCTCCCAAAGGGTGCGACGAAATAATAGTGATTATCAGAAACGAAAATGATTCTCTGGAGTGATGTGCTCCCCTCCTCCACGGTAGCATCTTTACCGATTACCGTCCGTTGCCATCCGCCTTCAATGACAACAGTGGTTAAATATACAAATTATGAGGCATTATATAAAGGGAAAAGTCATTTTTATACTACCTGCGGCTTTCCCGGGGTTACCCCGGGAAAAGCACCGCGTCAAACATCGACGATCCTGATCGGATATGGGTAATCTCAAAAAAACAATATAAACAGGCATGGCATGCGCCTTTTTACTCTCCTTGGTATACTATTTCTGTCGTATGCAGCCATAGCCGCCGAAGCGGGTCGTGGCAGGGGGGATACCGCCTCTGACACCGGGACCACCGCGGAGGGGTCCGTTTCACCGGCGCAGGAAAGGGTGGACTCCGTTTTTATCGGCACGAAGGCAGATGAAAAGATTAAAGGTGTTGATTTTCCCGTGAGTGAAAGCGGCGATAGTGCCAGCGCGACCAGAGCGGCGGATTCCCTGCTGTTGCGTTCATCGACTGATTCCGCGGGCAGGGTTGCTACGCTTGATTACCGGATACCAGGTCCGGTCCGTCCGTCATGGTTATACCAGGGTTTGACGCTTGAACAGGATACCCTTGCAAGGCAGCTGATGAAAGCCTTTCTGTCGTTCGACTGGAATGGTGCTGAGAAAACCGGCAAAAGAATGCAGCGGCTGGAGAAAAGACACCATCTTCCCCCGCTTTCGAATCTCCTGTTGGTCGGCATGCACGTCATAAGGATTCAAAACAGTGAGTATGAAGAAGACCGTGACGCGCGAGAGCTTCTCCGGGATGTCGCCAAGCTTTCCTCGCGAGGACTTGAACTCGCGGATCCACATGGCGCTCCCGATTCATGCCGGGCAATCCGTTCGTTCATCACCGGCGGACTCAAGGGGTTTCTGGCTACGCTTGATATCGATAGAAACCCCGTGAATGCGGCGATTGCCGGGTTTTCAGCACAGAAATTTCTCGCCGAGGCACTGGCGCTTGATTCATCGTTAAACGATGCGTATCTCGGTATAGGCCTGTTCAATTGCATACTTGCAAAGGCGCCTCTTATCATCCAGGGCGCGCTCACCCTGATCGGCAGGGACGTATCGCTTGCGCGGGGCCTCGATTATCTTCGCCGGAGCGCGTACAACGGTTGCTATACAAAGGATATCGCCCGGCTATACCTGGCCCAGTTTCTTTCTCCCTACCTAGGCCATGAAGCGGGGGAGAAACGGAAGATTTTTCAAGCGATGCAGAACGTTTATTCGAGCAACCCCTATTATGTTTTTATGGAACTTGAGGAGGATATCTGTTTTAATCCCGGAATGCTGGTCAATGATTATTTGAAGTCGAGGGTGAGACAGCAGATCGCCCGGTTTAAAACAACCAATTATTCCACCCGCCGATATGCTAACTTGGTGAAGTGGCAGTATCGGCTGATGGACCATTCTCCACCATATAAAATATCCCCTGACACCTCGTATAATCTGAGAGGATTTTCCTATTATCCCGTCTTTTTACAGGCGGTTCGGGAAAAGCTGCTTTTTGAGCGGGAAAACCTGGCGAGCAGGAATGACGGCCTGCGACGTATGCGGTATATCAGGATTCTCGGCATCAAGGCTTCGCGGTCTCTTGAATTGTCTCCTGACATGCCGCTTGGCAGAAAAACCTTTTTTTTATGGCATATCCGCGACGCCCTGGGTTTTGAAAAGGAGATCAGATAGAGGCCGTTCATTGCGCCGGCAACGGCTGTTTGCTGGGCGCGGGGCGTTCCGAAGCATTGACAAAGTAGATAAGGTTTTCGAGTTCCACCTCGAGGTTCACGTCGCTGACCACGCACTCTTCGGTGGTTTTGAGCCGAATGGGGGCGAAGTTCAGCACCCCCTTGATACCCGCCCCTGTCATGACGTCGAGCATCTGCTGGGCCGCGATGTCCGGGACGCAGAGCATGCCGATTTTAATGTGCTGCTCCTTGACAAGGCGGTCAATATCCTCGATGGGTAATATGGGCAGGGGAAGTCGGGCATTGTGTTTTGACGGGTCGATGTCGAACACTGCCACAATCTTGATGCCTTCCTTTTCGAAGTTTTTGTATTTCATAAGCGCCGAGCCGAGACTTCCGGCGCCCACGAGGATTACCCGCTGGACCTCGTTTTTCCCGAGAATATCGTTTAATTTTTCGATGAGCGTGGAGATCTGGTAGCCGCCGCGCTTATGGCCGTAGATGCCGAAAATGGAGAAGTCCTTGCGTACCTGAGCCGAGGTGACACCGACCGCTTCAGCAAGGTAATCGGAGAAGATTTTAACAAAACCAAGCCGTTCAAACCGATAAAGCGCGCTTTTATAACGGGATAAACGGATGATATAATTTTTCTTTGTTATCACGCAGGGCCTTCCTTCACGTGAATTTTTAACCGGGATATAAGGTAATATACCAAACAACGAAAGCGGTTTCAATAGATATGTGCTATAATTCACAATAAAGCCTTTCATGCATACGGGTTCACATTAATCTGTTTTCATTCCAAGATAGCAAATGATAGGTTATTGAAGAAATTTGGAGCATGTTAATTAGTGCCCGTCCGGAAACCCCTGTTTTTTTACATTCGTCATACCGGCGAACGCCGGTATCCAGTTACCTAAATCAGCCTTGAAATCTGGATTCCTGCTTTCACCGGAAAGACGTTTTATTCTTATCCGTCTTTCCCGAAAAGAAACTAGTTAACGTGATAATTTTCACAAAAAGACAATTAGGGAGAAAAAAGCAGCTACTATTTTTTCCTTATCGAACGATAAAAACTTTCCCGTGTTTTAGCGTTGCCTTTTCCCCTGATGCAACAGACACCCGGTAAGCATAAACCCCTTGTGTACGCTTCCGCGGTGTCGGCGCTATCCGGTCAAAGGCCAGGAGGTATCTGCCCGGGTCCTGGTCGACGTTGCATGACCCGAAAACGATGCGTCCCCTATAATCGAAGAGCGAGATGGTCACCGTCGCCTTTTCCTGCAGGCGGTACTCTACAAATCCTTTTCTCATTCTCATGGTGAAACCGGAAGATTCACTCAGTACCCGGTTGTTTTTTATTCCAAGCATACTGTCGGCATACACGAGTACCTTTGCGTAATAGGGCGGTACGCTGATCGATCCGGTGATGTCATTACCGTCGAGGTCCTTGAAGGTGGTTGCCCCCAATGCAACCGTCCGGGCGACCGGTGATTCGTTGATAAAGATCGCCCCTTTGCCGTAGGGTTTGCTTTCGCTCAATCCGGCCGGCCTCTTGAAAGGGTCACTCTTTGCCGAGGCATCGGCCCAGGTGAACTGTGAGCGCCACTGGGCAAGGGTGTAGTGGTAAAGGCGGTAGCGGTTGTTGCCCGTGCCGTATCCTGAAATGACCGAGTCGGTATAGGGGTTGCAGAAATAGTTACCCTGAAGGGTGCCGTAGTTGTACTGTGACTGGAACGTGACCGCCTTCTGGGTGCGCGTGGTGGCGCAGCAGATGTTGCCCGTGATCCGGTGGTTCTGGGGAAGGTTCTGCGTCCGAACCGGGGTGATACCCGTATTGGTCTCCTGTCCTTCAAGGCATAGCTGTGTCTTTGCGTTATCATAAAGCACGTTGCCTGCGATGGTACAGGAAAAATTGTTGGGTAGAAAGATCCCGTAGCCGCCGCTGCGAACCACGGTATTGTTCTCGATCACGTTCTCCCGGTAGTCGCCCAGAAACTCGGGCCAGATACCGTGCCCGAGAGGATACCACGGGCCGGAGGAGACAAGGTCACCCTTGGTGTCGCTGATGATGTTGTGGCGAATCGTGCTCCTGCTGCAGTCGGTATAGATCGCGCCTCCGTCGTTCAGCGTCCACATGGCGCGCCTGATAATGTTATACTGGACAACGTTACTGTCGCTGCCGAGAAGGATCCCCGCATACCCGGTGCCGTCGATGAGGTTGTATTGTACCTGCACGTTTGAACTGAGATGCACCAGGATCCCTACCGCGTGCCAGGAACCCGTTCCGCCGTATCCCGGAAAGGTTCCGGTATTGACCAGGGTGTCGTACTCGATAAGGGTGCGTCCTTTACGGCCGGAATTTTCATACCAGGAGATGCCGATATTCAGGTTGCGCTCAAATACATTGCCGGTGATGCGCGAGTCGGCAATATCCCAGGAGGCGCGGAGCGCCGCACCTCCCGCATCGCTGCCGATGCCTTCGAACCGGCAACCCGAAACCGTCGCGGTTCTGGAGAGTGAAAGACCGTACAGATTCTGGTGCCTGAAACAGAGGCCACGGACCGTGCCGCCGGCAAGCACCAAGCCGTTAGTCCGGACCGCGCCTTCGACAAGCAGGGTTCTGGGATCGACCCCGCCGGGCGGGTAGAAATACACTTTTCCTGCCGCGCTGTCGTAATACCATTCGCCCGGCGCGTCCAGTTCCTCGAACTTTTTGTCGATATACAGGTGCCACCCCTTGCACCCGCTGTCGCCCATGATCCTGCTCTCGCTCCTGCCGGCAAGCGACAGGGTACCGGTTGCGGCATAGGAGGTGATGGCCCTTGTTTCGAACCACCAGCTCCAGCGCCGCCAGCGCACCTGGCTTCCGTTCCAGTAGCCGGCTGCGTTACGAGGGTTCCGCGTAAGTGCGGCGATCCTGATCGAGCTGTTCGATCCGTCGCTGCTTTCGGTCACGGTATCGATGCGGAGCCACCCGGTGTCGGGGTAGCGCGCCAGGGTCATGAGGGAATTATCGGCAAAGAGTTTTTCGATCTTCCGGTCGCATGAAGCGACCCAGACGCGACCGGAATGCACGGCCCATCCGGTAATCGCCAGGGAGCCGCTTATGACGGGTTTGGCGAGGGTTGCGCTGCCGTATGCTCCGATCACCGGATCGGCAATTGACGTGAGGTTAAGCGAGTCCCTGAAAATGTCGCCGTACCGCATGAGAAGGGTGTCGCGCGCCGCGAGTTTCGACCGCGCGGCACCGAGCGTGGCCAGAGCAGCGGTTTCACTGCGGCCCGTGTTCTGGTCGCTGCCCAGTGCTGAGACGTAATAGGTGGCGGCGGCAAGGGCAGAAAATGAACCAATGAGGACAACGTATGCAAGGGTGAATGCGACGGAAGTGCGGCAAAAACAGTGAGGAAAATTCATGAATGAGAGCTCCTTCTTTATACTGGTCGGGATCCATCTAAAGTATACTATCGATGCGGGAGGCGTGATCGAGAATTTTATAAAGGGGGTTGTGCTGTTAACTAAAACATACCTGATACTCATCGGTCATGAGCCTCGGTTGGGTGTAGCTGCTGCAACGCTTTTCCGGGAACCCGATCAAGGTACATCTCGGCTATTTGAAAACATAACTATTATTATATCAATGAGATGCGTGAAATTAGCGATTTGGGCGGCATACATTAAAAAATATTCCTGACTAATTGACGTCAAAAACAGAACTTTTTCCCTTCAGATTCCCACTAATAAGTATATGATGGCCAACCTCATGAAAACGGCGGCGCTTGAACCGACCCCGGAGCGTCTTTCCGCATGCAGACGCGGCGATAAAGAGGCTTTTAAGGAGATATTCCTGCGTTACCGCACCTATGCTTATAATCTTATTTATAAGATCATCGGCAGCAACGTCGATCATGAAGATCTGGTCCAGGAAGTTTTTTTCCAGATGCACCTGTCGCTTGCCGGTTTCAAGGGCGAATCGTCCTTCTCCACATGGTTTCACCGTCTGGTGATCCATGTCTGTTCCGGTCACCTCAGGTATATAAAGGCGGGAAAGCGGATCCCGCAGTCGGAACTGGTGGCGTATGATACGGTATCGGATATCAATCGCAGGCAGGGTGGCGCAAACACTTACGAAGCGCGGGAGCTCATCGAAAAGGCGATGGCGCAGCTAGACGAACGGTTACGCGTGCCGCTCGTGCTCAACGTCTACAGTGAAATGGGTCCCGGGGAGATTGCCGATGTCATCGGTATTTCGGAGGGAACGGTCAAATCGCGGCTTTTCACCGCCCGGCAGAAGATCAAAGAGTTCATAGGGGACGTCTGATGCATACCCTCGATTCCATACTCAGGGATGAACACGAAACCGCGCGGCTTCTTTTTGAGGTCAACGGCGAAGCGCTTGACGATGCGGTATTTGAACGCGCCGCAGCGTACGAAGACCCCCTGCTTGCCTGCATCAAGCGGGAAATCATTGTCCCCCTCGGACGGCTGGAAACGATTGAAGACTCGCTCTGGGCACGGATCGAAACATTCGAGCAGAATGCGGGGAGCGATACTACGGACCGGCAGATCAATACGGTCGTTGCCGCGGAACGGGTGATGCCTCTTTCCGTTGTTGAGGCTCTTGAACAGAAGGTATTCGAGCGGATTGAGAGGGCACGCAGCGTGAAAGCGTCATCACGGTTCGTGTGGCCGTTGTTGCCGGTCCTGTCAATGCTGCTTTCCCGCCGTGCCTCACGGGTCGTTTCGCTCCTTGTCGTGGCCGTTCTCGCCAGTACCGGCGTTTTTCTGTGGCACGCGGGCCTTTCGGATGCAGAACTCCTTACCCTGATCACCCGGGCGTACGGTACCGCCTACCGCGATGACCTCGTGGTCGCGGTAAAAAACGGTACCACCCTCGCCTGCACTGACGACGGCAGTTTAACTCTTGTCAATAAGGCCGGGTCGGTCTCGATCCATAACACCATCGCGCTCACCGTGGAAAAGGCGAGCGAACGGGCGGTCGTCTATACGGTATCCCCGCCCTCCGCCGCGGTGAAGGACCTGGCGGGGGGCAAGGTTGATTTTTCCGTTGTAAAATATTCAAAGCGGCAGCGGTTTGTCGTGGCGACCCCCTACTTCGACATACATGTCGTGGGCACGCGGTTTGTCGTGGCCCGTGAGCAGGGAGACGGTTTTAGCGCCGCTGTTCTGGAAGGCACGGTCCGCATCACCTCCCGTTTGTTCGGCGATACCGTGCTTTCGGCCGGTCAGACCCTGAGTTTCGCGCCGGACCGGGGCGGCATGCGCATTGAATCGGCGAACGTTTTCTCAGATGAAAAGGACGACCTGGTTTCCGGGGCGCCTGAGCGCGCACGGTGCCGGCTGCAGGTGTTGTCAACGCCTGAGCGCGCGTCAGTGTCCATCGATGGAATGCCGGCCGGAATAACGCCGTTCGCGGTGGTAATGCCCGCCGGAACCTATGCTGTTTCGATCCGGGAGGATGGTTGCCAGTCAATCGACACGATCGTCGAATTGCAGGACGTGTCCCTGAACCTCCATTTCACGCTGTCGCCGGACGTGCTGCCTGGTAAAAAACGAGACCGCCGGCAAACCGTCCAAACGGTACGCCGCTCCGTTTCCGTTGATAAGGGAAATACCGCCGTCATGGAACTGGCCAAGAAAACGCTTGGCGAGGCACAGCTTCTTGAAAGCGGTGACTTGAAAAAAGCGGTTGATCTTTACAAGCAGCTTGCCTCCTCCCCTTTGACCCCGCCGCTCTATCGTGAAACAGCGCTGTTTTCGCTCGGTCGGTTAAGCGCCGACCGGCAGCGCGATACCGCCGGTGCAACAAGTGATTTCAGCAGGTATCTCATCCTCTACCCGAAAGGGATGTTTGCGGGCGAGGCGCTTCTCCGCTTGTCAGAACTTGAACTCACCCGCAATGCTGCAGGCGCGGTCGACTATTTTCTCAAATTCCTGGCAACCAGTCCGGACCATCCGCGCCGCGCCGATGCAGCCTACCGATTGGGCCTTCTTCTGCAGCAGCATAATGAATATGCCGAAGCGGTCAGGCTTTTCACCATAGCGCTTGATGAGACAACGGGTACCCGTCCCCGGCGGCAGAGCGAGATCAAGCGTATGATTGCCGAGGCCGAGAGCCTGATTGAGTCCGGCAGGGTGAAGTCATCTGCACGGTAATGGCCTCCGCCGGCAGGAGCTCTCTCCACACCCCTTTTCCCGCATGACGGATGGTATATTCAGTACACCATTTCCACGAAAGGGGTGATGATGTATAAAGCAATCCTGATCATGTGCGCGTTCATGCTTCCCGTCGTTGTTTGTTCGGCCCATAAACCGCTTGTCATTTCGAAAAACGACGCGGGAAAGACGCTCTCCGTGCAGAAGGGCGTTGCCTTTACCATTGCGCTCGAAGGCAATGCCTCGACCGGCTTCACCTGGAACATCCGTGAGCTCGACACCACCATGGTGAAGATGGCCGGCAGCGGGAGGTTCGTGGGGAGGGACACGATTCCCGGCACCTCCGGCACGTTTTATCTCGACTTCCTGCCGGTCGGCAGGG
>JAFGOU010000210.1 GCA_016926315.1 Chitinispirillaceae bacterium | reverse complement strand
CATTGACCGATTTCGGCGAAGGCGTCGTTTTCCCGCATGAATACACGCTTTCCGGGCCCAAGGTCGACCGGTACGAACAGATGGAGGAGACCCGCCTCAACGAGGGGCAGATTTTCGGCCTGCTGTCCGACAAGGACGGCTCCCTCTACCGATTGACCGGCAGGCTTATTGCCGGCGAACCCGACGGCCGGGCCGTGGATGCCGACGGCGTGCGCCACGCGTTGTATCGCTGTGCCGACGCGTCGGTCAACGAGCAATTCGCCGCGGAGGCGAAGCAGAGCACCGTGCTCATCGCCGACGGCCACCACCGTTATGAAACCGCGCTCTCGTTTTATCGCGATCACGGCAACGATTTGGCATACGGCCGCGTCATGATGACCCTCGTTTCCATGGCAGATCCCGGGCTCGTGATCCGGTCGTTCCACCGTCTCATCCGCCGCCGTGCGCAGGACCGGCAGGTGGAAATGCTGCGGGAGCTTGACAAGTACTTTGTCGTCGGCGACCGGGGAGGCGCGGACATCGGGACCGTCAACGCATTCCTCGGCGCATCCGGCGATAAAAGCGAAATGCTCTTCTGCGACGGCGCGTCAAAACGGCTGTTCACGATCTCGCTCAAGGCGGCCGGCGAACAGTACCTGAAAGGCGTTCTTCCCGAACGGTCGATGGCGTGGAAAAAACTTGATATGTCGAAGATCAATGCGATCGCCATACACGGTATCCTCGGGCTTCCCCTCGACGGCCGTGTGCTGCATGACGTCATCGATTACCGGAACGATGCGCGCGCGGCACTGGAACAGTGCCTCGCGCCTGAAGGGTGGCATGGCTGTTTTTTCATCAGGCCGGTGGGGATCGAGACGATCCATTCCGTCGTCGCGTCCGGCGAGCGTATGCCTCAGAAATCGACCAACTTCTATCCCAAGCTCTATTCCGGGCTGGTCTTCAACCGGCTGGGTGATGGATGAAAAAGGCGCAGGTGTTTCAATATGCCGGCGGCATCGTGCTGGCAGGGGCCGGACTGTATATTTTCTTCCGTGACGTGGACCCTGCCCAGCTCTGGGCATACCTCCGCGCGACTCCCCTTGCGGCAGTCCTCGGCGGTGTTGGCCTGACCCTGCTGACACTTTTTCTGCGAACGATACGCTGGAACCTGATTCTGCCGCCGACGGCGGGAGCGTCTCGCCGCGGCCTGTTCGGTATTGTCATGGTCGGTTTTATGGTGAACAATTTTTTGCCTGCCCGGCTCGGGGAGGCGACGCGCGTGCTCCTCCTCTGGAGGCGGAACCGGTTTTCGCTCCCGCAGAGCGTCGGGTCGGTCCTGCTTGAAAGGGCCATCGATTCGGTCATGTTTCTGTCGTTTTTTTTCATTCCGGCACTTTTGCTTCCGGCGCTCCGGCCCGTGGCTCCCTATGCCCTGCCCGCGGCAGCGGCGGCTGCCGGTGCGCTTTGTGCCCTTCTTTTCTACATGGCCGCTCCGCTTCGCACAAAATCTTTTCTTAAATGGTGCCTGAAATGGACCCCGCCGAAAATCAGACAGCGCTTTCTGGTCATTGGAAAAGACCTGGTTTCAAATCTGCACTGGCTGTTCAATCCCGGAACCTTTGTGCTCATGACCCTGCTTTCGTTTGCAACCATCGCGTGCTATGCGGCCATGATGGTCCTTTTCATACAGGAAACGTCCTTCGGCCCGCTTGCCGGCATGTTCACCGCGGCGTGCGCCGCGCTCGGCGCCGCTATTCCGCTCTCGCCCGGCTATGTGGGTACGCTTCATGCCGCCCTCAAGCAGGGATTCATGTTGTGCGGGATCGAGACCACCAAGGCGATTGCCGTTGCCACGATCTACCATGCGGTCGGGTATGTTACGGTATCGGTGCTCGGGCTCTGGTATTTTTTCCGCATGGGCATTTCGTTCAAAGACATCAGCAAGGCAAAGGATGTCGTGGAAAAAAAGGGGACGGAAACCTGACCTCACCATATCGGAGTTGAGGTCATTTGAAAAACAGTCACCTGTCGATACCATCACTAAAAGGAATACCCATGACCGAACCGACAAATGACCTCGACCTGGCGCGGCAGCTCGGGAAGGCCGTTGCGCGAATAAAGACCGAACTTGCCAAAAAAATCGTCGGCCAGCGCGAAGTGATCGAAGACCTGCTCGCGTGTTTTCTCTCCGGAGGGCACTGCCTGCTCATCGGCGTGCCCGGGCTGGCAAAGACCATGCTGGTGGCGAGCCTGGCAAAGTGCCTCGATCTTGCCTTTAACCGGATACAGTTTACTCCCGACCTCATGCCATCGGACATCACCGGTTCCGAGATCCTCGCCGATGACCGGGCAACAGGCCGGCGTGAGTTCCGATTTGTTAAGGGACCGGTGTTTCATAATATCGTTCTTGCCGACGAGATCAACCGCACCCCGCCCAAGACCCAGTCGGCGCTGCTGCAGGCCATGCAGGAGCATGAGGTGACCATAGCGGGCGTCACCTATCCCCTGCCCGACCCCTTCTGGGTGCTTGCCACCCAGAACCCGATCGAGCAGGAAGGCACCTATCCCCTGCCCGAGGCACAGCAGGACCGGTTCATGTTTTCAATCGAGGTGCCGTACCCGGACGCCGCGTCGGAAATCGATATCGTCCGTACCACCACCGCGCCGCAGAACGTCGAACTGGCCCCGGTTGCCGGCACGCGGGAAATCGCCATGTTCAGGGAGCTGATCTGGCGCGTGCCCGCGGCCGAGTCGGTCATTGCCTCGGCTGTTTCGCTGGCCCGCGCGACCAGACCCGCCGGGGCTGAGTGCCCGGACGAAATGAAGAAGCACATCACGTGGGGCGCCGGTCCCCGCGCATCGCAGTATCTCGTGCTTGCGGCCAAGGCGTATGCGCTTCTTGACGAAAGACCAACACCGTCGTTGGCTGATGTCCGCAGGGCGGCCTGGCCGGTACTACGGCACCGCCTCGTGCGGTCGTTCCATGCCGAAGTGGAAAATTTCGGCGCGAACGACATCATCGCCGCTCTGGTGAAGCATGCCGTTAAGGAATAGCGCAAGGTTTGAACATGCCGGTTAAACTAAAAAGGGGAATGCCGATGCGAACGAATGTCAAGCTGTATGCGAAATCGTTTTTTAGCAACATCAGATACCTCGAAAAGCATGTCCGTGGCGCTCAAAAATTACTGAAAGGACCAGATACCCGGGAACTCCTTTTCCGTGAATTTTTAAACTACGGAAACGAAACCGGCAGAAAGAGCCTGCAAATCGGTGCCCGTAGGTCAAAACTCGGAGCGAACTGGGTAAGTGTCGACCTGTTCGACACCTCTCCCCTCATCGATTTCAATTATGATGTCAGGTCGCTCGGGTTTGACGACAATCAATTTGACGCCATTGCATGCAATGCGATACTCGAGCATATCGATGATCCGCCAAAAGCCATCGGTGAACTGTTCAGGGTGTTGCGGCCAGGCGGCAGGATCTGGGTGGAGGTGCCGTTAAACCAACCGTACCATCCATCGCCCCAGGATTTTTGGCGGGTCACGCCCGAGGGGTTGCGGCAATGGATGAAAGCGTTCAGGGAACGTTCGTGTGCAGGGTTCCTTATCAATAACAGCGTCATTTACACCGGGAGCTATTATTACGGCCACAAGCCGTCGTAGACACCTGGATGCCGGCCATCGTTGACCCCCCGCTCCGTCACCCTGCCTCTGCCATAACGCTCCGGCGACGGCGTGCGTAGCGACGAGCAGGCTCACTGTTGCGGCGCGCCCTGCCGGAAACGTTACTGCACCGATTGAGCCTCGATATCGCGCACGACCTGTGTTTCAATCTGCCGGGTGATGAGCGATGCGACAGGAGGAACCGACAACGGAATAATCACCGGTGCGGAATGCCAGATCTTCCTTCCCGGATACCGGATCGAGCTCCTGCACAGGAGAAGATAGTCGCCCGGCGGTGCGAGAATGAAGGTGCGGTCTTCGGGGGGTACGGTAAAGATGGTTCGGCGGTTTTTTACGGTGTCGATAAGCGAAATCTGATACTGGTACGAGGTGAGTGCCGAGAACCTGACGATCGAAAACCCCTTGCTGTGGCAGGAAGCCGCAAGCGAAGCGTGCGCCGGGTCCGGAGTCACGCCCCTGCCGAAGAAGGCGCTGTTCCATAGGGTGGCGTACTGCTCCGGAGTGAGGGTGGTCATCGAATCCCTGGTTAAAAATTTGGCGGTGTGAATGCGCGCTTCGTTGCGGAGGATTCCGCCAAGCAGTTCGCTCCGTTTGGCGATTTCGGCGTTTTGCGACGACGAACCGGAAAGCCAGGCGGCATAGTCCTCCATTTTTTTCTTCCATCCGGCCTGAGAAATGACCTTGGACTCGTTTATGTCAGGCACCGGAATCGAGGGAATGATTTTCAGGAGCGCATCGGCGTAATCTGAGGCCGCCTTGCTGAAATCGCCTTTTGTTTCGGCCGCGGATGCGGATGCGGCCGATGCCGCGTTACGCACTTTGATGACCGTAAAAATACCGGCGGCGGCAAGGAGAAGAACCGCGAGCAGGATGATGAGGTTTTTCATGGCTCATCCTTTCGTTATGATGGGAAAGGGGTTATGGTAAAAAACTACGTCGGAGACGGGAGAGATGCAAATAAAACCGTTTTTTGCGGCTATGCAGGTTCTTTGGCATCAAGAACGTAGGTATCCCGCGGTATCGAACGAATACATCTCCACCCTATCAAGGCGGAGGGTGGACGCAGAGGGAGGAGTACTTCCGAGGGGTTCGAAATGACAATCACCAGAAAGAGGAATTTTTTGAGGTGCCCATAGGTTATTTTAAAAACGGCCGGCGGTTCATCTCAGGAGGTATCAGTATGGAAAACGATGTCGCTCGCGCTCATTCCCTCATTATCCTGCCCCGATTCCGTGCTTTTCGAGGTATCGTGATAGCAGGCGTGTTCATTATCGTTTCAATGACCCCCACCGCTCGATCAGGCAATCAAACCGCTCCTTCAGGAAAACCGGCGGCAAAAAAAATCGCCGTGCTCCAGAAACGGATGGATTCACTGGCGTTCGTCCGCGAGAAACTGCTTAACGATTCCCTGCAGGCTGCCGCGAAAAAGGAAAGCGAACGATTGCAGATCCTCGGTGAAATCCTTCGTATCAACGGCCTGATCGCCGCGTGTGATTCTGTCCTGGGCAGGGCCGAAGAGAGCATGGCCGGCGTTAAGACGGGCAACGAAAAGAAAATAGCGCAGAAGAAAAACAACATCCAGGATCTTTCTTTAAAGAAAAAAAAACTCGACGACCGCATCGCCCTTGCCGAGGCCCAGGTAAGTTCGAAAACAAAAGAGCGAAACCGGTTGAGCAGATCGTCGGAAACCGCCATTAAGAGATACGAGCGGCTGCGGGCGCCGTATGAGGAGGCGATGAAACATGCGGACATGGAACTCCAGCGGGTCAAAGGGGAGCAGCAACTGCTTCTTGCCTTGCGGAAAAAGCTGGAGATAGACCTCGTTGTATTTCAGGTCAGGGATTCAATGGACAATGCGGTCAAGATGGGCGGTTCAAGGAAAAAGGCCAACAAACGTACCGACAGGTGGGAAGGGGCGCTTGATTCACTCAATGCGAAACAGGATGCGCTTTTAAACACGTACAAGGGCATACGACTGAGGGAAGGCAGTTTGACGGGTTTGACGGTACGGCAAAAGATGGCGGCGGTCGACAGCGCGCTCCGGAGAAACGAAAAACTGATCCCGGCGGCGACGATCCCGCATAACAAGGCGCGCTCCGAACTTCTCGCTTTTGAGCGCGCGACCCCCCCCCCGAAAATCCCCCCCCATGAACGGCTGGATACGGCGATCGCGACAATGAAACGGGAGCTCTTTATAATGGCGGACGCGAGCGACTCCCTGGGTATGATGATTGAAGAAGAACGAAATGCGATCGCAACCCTGGCTTCGGCCGGGCCGGGCGAGAGCGATGACATGGACACGATGGTTTCATGGAAAAAACGGGAGCGTTTGTCGCTCGTGAAAAAGCGGTCGGCCCTGCAACAGGACAGCCTGCGGCGCCAGGAGAAAAACGATGGCGAATTACGCCGCTTCGCGGACGAACTGCATTTGCTGAACAGCCAGATGGTGATTGTTCAGGATGATCTCATCCAGAGTCAGGCCGGGAGCGGTTCCGGGAATGCCGGCCGGGTTCCGGCATACCGGACGGAAAAGGAGGCTGGAACAGAGGACGATTTCGGTGAGCCGGTGCTCGAAGCAGACCCCGGCCGTGATGTGGTGGAAAGCGCAAAAGGGGAACTGGCCGGCCTGATCGATCAGCGGGAAAAAATGCTGCTCAACATCAAGTATACCGAGAAAATGTTGAGCAAGGCGCAGCGGGAGATCAAACAACAGGATAAGCTGATCAAAATCAAGAAAAAGGAGGTTGATCGTCTGGCAAAGAAGCGCGGCACGATGGAAGGACCTTCCGATTCCGAGGCGGCTGCCCGCGGAACTGAAATTGCACAAAAACGGCTGGAGGAAATCTATTCCCTCATTAACAAGAACAGGGTGAGTTTGGCGGTACAGCGGTTCCGGCAACTCAGGCCCTTTCTCAAGGCAAAGCTCGATCCTGAGGCCTTCCAGACCCTTAAACTGACGCTCGAACAGATGGGTGGTGTCCTGCAATAATTTTTCGCCGGGTGTGCGTCCTGGTGGCGTGCCGGACCAGTCGCCGTCGTTTCGGCATCGGTCATTCCGGGTTATTTCAAAGCCTCAGATTTCGTATAAAAATTCCGGTGGAACCCCAGGGTATCGAATATCCCGCGCTCCAGCAGCGGTTCGCCGTTTAGTATGAGGTTTGCCATGTTTTTCCCTATTCCGGGTCCCATCATTAATCCCTTGCCGTCTTCCGGGGAATAGGTCCCCCCGATCAATCCGTCCAGTCAATGTTCAGGCCGAATTTCTTTTGAACGGGGAGCAGGCTTTGAAGGGTGACCTTCTCTTTTTCACGGTAAACCGGCAAGCAGTATCCGCCTCCTTTCCAACCGACAGGGCTGCCGTAGGTTTCCTCCCATCCCTTGAAAATATTCAGGCTTTCCCGGCACACGAGGATTTTTGCGGGATCGGAATGTGTCGCACGCACGCCGCCTATGGCCGTTTTATGCTGTCCCTGCCCCACCGTCGGCGCCATTTCGAGAACAAGGACCTTCATCCCCGCCTGCGTCAGGAAAAAGGCAATGGTGAGGCCGACGCTTCCCGCACCGACGATAACAGCGTCATAGTTGTTTTTCACAGGTTCGTCAGTTTCGTTATGGCTGTTTTGTCGTTTCGTATTTTTCCCGACACTCAGATCCATCCTGCTGCCGTGGCGTGCAGGCAAGATTTCCTTTTTCCCGATAACGCAAAGGCGGGCTATCGAACAGGGCGTTTCGTGCCGCCTTCGACGACCGATTGCGACAGTCCGTCAGCCATCGCCTGGCATTTGCCGCTCCTTTACTCCCGCAAAAACGGCGAGGGGAACCTCCCGGTCCAGCGGGCGGTGCGTGGGCGGCGTAACCTCCCGGGGATCGATTCCTTCCTCCCTGAATATACGCAGAATCAGCTCCGTGCAT
>JAFGOU010000209.1 GCA_016926315.1 Chitinispirillaceae bacterium | reverse complement strand
GCGTGCATGGTGTTGCGAAGGTTCAAATACCGTTTTTTGCTTCGCAGGTCGTCCCACGTGAGCAGTACCTGGCCGGTCAGCACGCCGTGTTTTTCGAAGAACGACTGATACCGGTTCATGAGCCGGCTCTGTCCGACGCTTGCCAGTGCCTGCTGAAGGGGGATCGCAAAGGGGCGCTTCGTCCGTCCGAGCGCCATCATGCCGTGGGCGATGGCGCCGGATGAAACGAGTACGACCTTCATGCCCGAGGCATGCAGCGCGCATAAATCACCGGCAAGCCGTTCGATGCGCCCGTCGCTTCCCGGTGCGGTTAGGATACGGGAACCGGTTTTGACGACGACGGTTTTGGCAGAGCGAAGTTCTTTCCGGAACGTGACGCTGCTCATCGACCTGCCTGCTGAAACTTTTTTTCCAGATCGATAATGACGTTTTCCAGCTCTATGTTTTTTTTTACGAGTGAATCTCGCGCCTTGTAGCAGTCGCGGACCATCGAGGCCATGGAATCGAGGAACATCCGCTGGGTCATCCTGGATTCACTCCGGTCAAGTTTGAGGCGCTGCACCTGGTTCGAGGCACGTTTGAACTCGTTGTCGAATGATTTGATGACGGTCAGAATGCGTATCCACGACAGCGCCTCGGCGACCCTCGGGTCACGGGGATAGGTTACGGTAAAGGACTTGAATTCCGCTAGGGCTGCGTTCCAGTCGGTATTCGGGTTCTTGTAGTGCACGTTGAGATACGCCAGGCTGAAGTGCGCGCTCTTTGCCTCCGCGCCGTGGGGCTGGTGCGAACGTATTTTTCCGTAAAGCGCCTTCGCTTCTTTGTAGTTGCCGCTGTAAAGAAGCGAATCGGCTTCGGACAACTGCCGTGCTTTATAGGTAACGATCTGGGCTGAACTGGAACATCCGGCATACCATGCCACGGCCGCCGCCGCTGTGGTGATGCCGAAAAGAACCTTCAAGAATTTTCGACCCATGGCCGTTCCATCCCGCTTATTGAGTGGACTTGTCGAGGTTTATCATCTGTTCGCCGCTGGAGGTGTAATCCTCGGTCACCGGGTTTTTTATCTCCCGCAGTTTTCGTGTGACGCGGGAGATTCGTTCGGTTTCTTCCAGTATCGTGTGGACGCGTTCCTTCATTTCGGGTGAAGCGTCGTTCATCGACATCTCGAGGAACTGCGCGTTTCCCGAGATGATCATGAGCGGATTGTTGATTTCATGATTAACCGAAGCGACAACTTCGCCGATGGCGGCAAGGCGTTTCGATTTGAACAGTTCCTCCTGTTTGTTCCGCAGATCAACCGCCATGTCGAAGAATGCCGCGGAAAGGTCGCCGATTTCGTCGTTAGGATACCCGGCGGGATTGATGTTGAAATCGGCCTTCCCGATCTGCGTTGCCGACTCCTTGAGACGGCGCAGCGAGTTGGTGATGGAGCGCGAAAAAAACAGCCCGAACAGAATCGAGACGAACGTGATGCCGATAAGGATGTAAATGGTTAACTGCTTGACATTAAGTACGTCTCCTCCGATATCCTTGATGCGGAGATCGGTTTGTTCGCGGATTACCGTTTCGGCGGTGTCGAGAAGGCCGGTAATCCGGTTTTCGACGACCGTGATCGTGTCGAGAAGTTTTTTCCTCAAAGAGTCGGCGTCCGCGAACGGGGCGTTCTCGCGTGTTTTCACCAGCTTTTCAAAAAGCGAGGAATAGAGGCTGTTGTTCGAGGCGATCGACAGCATGGTCTGCTGGAATTTTATCATGCTGACCTGATTGCGTGAAAAGCGCTCTTCGGTAGCAAGACGCGAATCGATATCGATGATGGTATCTATTGACATGCCGACGGAGTCGATAAGCAGCAGGATGTTGCGGTTAATACTGCGAAAATTCTCCGCGGATTCCTGCCTTCCGATCCGCTGGTAGCTTATCACGCTTGGACCCTGCACGCGGTGCAGGGTTTTAAGGCGCAGCAGATCGTTTTTGACATCGTTCTGCCGTTTCAGGATATCGACAATGCCGTTGACGTTCTCGGTTTTACCTACAATGACATAATAAAGCGCATTAAGGGCGATGACGCACAGAAACCCGAAAAAAAGCTTTGTGGCAATGTTCAGACGCATGAATAAGACGAAAACTGTAAAAAGTGATACGGAAGCTCCTTCTGTTTAAAATATATCTTTGCCACACTACCTGTCGCCAATTGATATCGTTTCAACTAAAAATCATGCCCGATGGAGAAATAGAACCGCTCGTCCGAGGGAAGGGCCAGACAGCCGGATCTTCGAAGCAGTTTTCCATAATCAAACCTGATCGGACCTATAAGGGTCTGAAAGGCGAAACCGATTCCGATGCCTGCCGGTGTAGAACGGTGGAAATCGTGGGGCACCTCCTTCCAGGAAAATGTTTCCTGTTCCCAGCTACGACCCCAGTCAATACCGAAGGTGAGATAGGAGATTCGTGTCAGCAGAAAGCTGTATCGCAGTTGAAGCAGGCCCATGATGTCACCGGAAACCGCACGCGGGGGGAGACCGAGGAAGGGGATGTAGTTGTACATTTCCATATCCTGATGCGTTTCTTCCGGAAACGAACCGCCGATATAGGCTTTTTCAACCTCAGGAAGCGGACTGGAAGCCCAGGCAAAACGGAACTGCGGCGAAAACGTATGCCGTTGCCACAGCGTAAATACCCGTTTTGCGCTTCCGTCGATTTTGAAGAAGTCGGCATTCCCGCCAAGGACCCTGTTGCTTCCGCTGATGGTAAGAAAGTGTTTATCGCCCGATGTCGGAAAGGGGAATTTGTCCATGGTATCCATCGTGAGCCGCAGCAGGGCAAGGGGAAGAAATTTAAGGCCCCAGACGCTCTGGAAAGCGCTCGATACGCCCGCCTGAACGGTATAGAACTCAAAATGCACGCCGCTGGAAAGCAACGTTGCGCGTCCCAGCTGCATGCCAATAAGCCCAAGGACCCCGGTTTTCCTGAGACTTTTTTCCCGATGCCAGATCGTTGTATCCGGTTCGCCGCCGACAACGGCAATCACCGTGGTATCGGTGAATATCCGTTCCGAGGATAGGTAAGCCTGCAGCTTTGCGTTGTTGGCGAAGTTATCGCTGAGGAGATAGCTTCCCTGGAGGCCGACGGCGTATTTTTCCCGCCGAAGGCCGTACTGAAGGTGTGCCTGCGCAAGGACACCCCTGCCAAAAAGGTTCTCGAAAGCCGGCTGCAGGAATCCCTCGCCGAGATGGAATTCATCGTAACGCAGTCCCATGCGCACCCGCCAGTACTGTTTTTCCGTGAGCATAATCCTGAGATTCGAGACGGAGTCAACGTCGATGTTAACATTATGGAACAGCATGGTCGCATACAGGGAAGAAACCGCCCTTTGCTGCTGCAGGCTGTCGTAGGGGTCGCCGGGTTTGATTCCAGCGGCGGTGTGCACCATTGCCGTCGATGTTTTTTCATTCCCGCTGACGATGACTTCCCTGATGGTTATCGGGTCGTTCGTTCGGCGGAGGGAAACCGGTGTGTGCTTTGCCATCCGCACCGACGGATCGTACGATCCAAGCAGTTCTTTAAGCGTATCGATCGATTGCTTCATCGCTTGATACCCCCGCTCGATCAGCGTGGAGAGCGGATTGAAATCGGTGTTGTTGAACCCTTCAATATCAGGGATCACGAGCAGGTCCGCCTGCTTTCGGTTTTCATCTTTGCGGTTTTTGCCGCTTATGGCAACGACCTGGTCCATCAGATACACCGGATGCTCAAGGCGAGAGCGCTCCCAGAGCGGCGAGGTGACATCGATGGCAACCACCAGAAGTTTCCCGTCTTCACACGCCGCCGAAGCAGGAATATTGGCCGTTATGCCTCCGTCGACCAGAAGCATGCCGTCTTTTTCGACCGGGGAAAAGGCGAGCGGAACGCCTGAGGAGGCCCGGACCGCCTCGGTAATGTTTCCCCGCGAAAGCACCACCTGTTTGCCGGAAAGAAGGTCGGTGGTCACGATTCTGAGTGGGATCGGCAGACGGTCGAAATCAGATCCGGCGCGGAACTGTGCCGGGGAAAGCAGCGGAGCGAGCAGATCGTAAAATGCCTGTCCATGTGAAATCGAATTGGGCAGAACCGGTTCCATGCGGTGGTTGAACCGCAATTCGAACAGGTAGTTTATCGGTTCATTCTTCTGGCTGACAAACATCCTGCGACGGCTGGCACTGTTGGTGAATATGCCGTTCCAATTGACGGATTCAGCCAAACGCTCGATCTGGTCGGGGGTATGGCCGGTAGCATACAGGCTGGCGATGATCGCTCCCATGCTGGTACCGACCACGAGGTCCGGTCGGAGACCTTCCTCTTCGAGCGCTTTGATGACGCCGATCTGGGAGAAGCCGCGCGCACCACCGCCGCTGAGCACCAGGGTGAAACCGGTTGAACGGGCGGAGTCACTTTCCGCGCGGGACCAGGGTGCGGTACCGGCGACGCAGAACAGGATTAAAATGGCGAGTCCCTTCGCGCGGAAAGGCATTCCGTGCTTCACCCGGCCGTTTCCCACGTTGTATCTTTCCAGCGGATGTCGTCGTATGGTTCGCATTGTTTCCCGTTTTGTGCACACACGATTATGCGCATTATAACCAGATCTGTTTTAGTACTGATACAATATAATTTACCGTCATCCTCCTGTCTTCTGGCAGCGGCATTTGTCGCAAATCTTATCGTGCACCCATGCCTGAGCGATACGGTCCCTGTCTTTCGTGAGGTCGGAATCGCCTCGGAAACCGCGGTCTTTCTTGAAAATATAGAATATAACAACTCTTACCGAAAGGGAGAAACCGTTTTCGGCGCTCTTGAAAAGGGACGTTTTATTTTCCGGCCGGTGCACTCTGCCGATGTTGCGATCGGCATCTGCGCGCTCAGGCGTTTTGGCGACGAACGTTTTCTATCACGGGCAATACCGCTGCTTCGTGTCCGCCTGTTCATGCCGAACTGGTCGTTTGCGCTCGGCGAAATCGATGCGCAAGACTGCCATGGGTTGCCGGACCTCCTCTACCGGCGGGAACGGCGTTATGATCCCGGTACCGAAGAGGGTGCGCAGTTTAGGATACAAACGGCGAGAACCGCTATCGATCTCTGGGTACACTGGGACTCCCTTAACAGCCCGCTCCACCGTGAACGGTTCATT
>JAFGOU010000208.1 GCA_016926315.1 Chitinispirillaceae bacterium | reverse complement strand
GTTCAATCCCGCCGGCAGCCCGGAAAACGACATCGCCTCCGGTTGCGCGAACCGCTCGTGAGGCCGCACCGCCGCCGGCAAAAAAGCCGGCCCCGGTCAAGCCGCAATCAGCCGATGGCATTTTAAAGGTTTCGATCGATCCCCCGAGTGCGCTTGTTTTTGTCGATGGCGAAATGGTTACCCGGAGAGAGATGACCAATGGCCGGCGCGTTCCCGCCGGATTTCACGATATCGTCGCCCAGGCTGCGGGACATGAGCCGTATCAACGCTCTTTTTTAATGGAGGCGGATAAAACCCAGATGATGGCTATCTCGCTCAAGCCGAAGGAAAAGGGCAACGGGCAGCTCCATGTGTACTCCTATCCCTGGTCAAATCTGTATCTGGACGGCACGCTTATCGGCACCACACCGACGCCTTCTCCGATTACGCTTACCTCAGGAGAACACCGGATTGTATTGCGGCGGGAAGGTTTTAAAGCGCACCAGGAGACGGTACGCATCAATAAAGATGAAGTAACGAGAATACAGGTTCAACTCGAGAAAGAGGAACCGGAAGAATAACGGGATGACCGGCGCCCGTCAGAATGAAAAAGTGAGCGCCACGCCTCCGTTTTCGGCAGAAAGGCGGGCAAGCGATGCCCCATTGTCCGCATTGATGAAAAAGTACGTGGCGACACCGCAGAGCAGGGTACACGCGACACCGCCGGCCGTGGAATATAAGAACGTATCCCAGGTGCGGTTTAAACGCGACTGATCCTTTGATTCAATCGAGCTGTATTCCTGGCGTGAGGAATACCCCTTATAATACAAAAAGCCGGCTCCGCCGGCCGAGAGTACCGCGCTGGCGAGCATGAGCGCGGGAAAGGTGGTATTCCGTTTTTCCCGCGGAACAACCGCCGTTTCTTTTCCGGCCGTCGTATCGATCTGCGCCAGCTTTCGTTCCAGCTTCACCTGTTTATAAATGAGCGCGATGTTCGGAGGAAAGGCGAGGGTGTCGATTTCCATGGACGGGTCTTTTTCAAGGGCCAGGGAGAAACACTCCTGAGCCTTTTCAATCTGATTGATCATTCCATAGGAGATCGCCAGGTATTTGTAGGACAGGATGCTGTCCTGCCGGGTTGACAGAGACGCCTGGACATCTTTTATGCATTCGATGACACGGTTGTAATACCCGTCGCGATAGTAGGAGATGCAGAATTTCATCCCGTCGTGGGTCACCGAATCAGGGTCCGAAGCCATGGAGGACAATGCCGGACCGGAAAGAAGGGCAAGAAGCGATAGGCTTGAAATGAGGCGGCGCATGGAAAGATCACCTTCAGTAAATATGTTTCGGGTTAAAAAGATTATAATATAACAAATGACACTCCAACCGCACCAGCTTTCGCAATAAACTATTTTGACATCATGCAAACACGGGTAAGGTATAACGTCGCCTGGTCGATGACGGCGATCATCGCGAAGAACGGGTGCCTTATCGTCACGTATATGCTGCTGGCGCGCCTGCTCGATCCGGCGGCCTTCGGGTGCATCGCCATAACCATGGTCGCCATGGGGCTGGCGTATTCGTTCGTCGATTCGGGATTCACCAGCGTGGTGGTCCGTCAGAAGACGTTTGACCGCGACGTTTTCTCCTCGCTGTACTGGTTCAATATTACCGTCGGCACTGCAGCCGCTGCGCTGCTGGTGGCGGCGGGATGGCTTGCGGCGCAATTTTTCTCCGAGGAGCGTTTCGTGCGGCTTATGGCGACGGCCGGCATCGCGCTCTGGTGCGCCGCGTGGGGTCACCAGTTCATTGCCGTGTTGCAGCGCCATGGCGCCTTTAAGGAAATTGCCGCGGTGGAGGCGGGAGCGGCCTTTCTGGCGCTCGTTACGGCGGTGTCCCGGGCGCTTGCCGGCGCCGGACCGGCGGCCTATTTTGAAGGCCTGATCGTCGGTCATTCCGCAGCCGCGCTCATGGCTTTTTCCTTCGGCCGTCGCCATTTTATCCCCGGTCTGAGGTTTTCACGGGGTGACCTGCGGACGCTGCTATCGTTCGGTTTTTTCAATACCGCGGAACGATGCATCAATTATATCGCTTTTAACCTGGAAAAACCCCTCCTGGGAAGAGTGTTTTCCATGGAACTCCTGGGATTGTATACGGTCGTCAATCAGCTGGTGACCCGGCCGGTCATGCTTTTTTCCGGGGCCTTTTCGCGCGTGGCCTACCCGATGTATGCGAACCTCCAGACGAAATCCGCCGCGCTTAATGTGCTTTACATAAAGTATACCGGCAAGCTCGCGCTGATGGTCGTTCCGATCTATGGATTTCTCGCGCTGTTCGGGGACACCGTAATCCCCCTGTTGTTCGGCCAGCGGTTCGCGGCGGCAAACGTCTACGTCATGCCGCTCTGCCTGCTGGGTGCGATCTGGTCGATCGGTAATCCGTTCGGATCGTACCTCATGGCCCTTAACCGCGCGAAAATCGGTTTTCTGTACAATACCGGCGCCGCGCTTCTCACCATGGCCGTTTTTCTCATCGGAAGCCGTTATTCACTTGTAACGATGCTTTGGCTATGGGTAGGCGCGGTCATGGCGGTGATGGTCCCGATCGAATGGATCATCCGATACCGGTTGACCGGAATGTCGGGATGGAAATATGCCGCAAGTTTCCTTCCTCCTGCGATTGCCGCTGCGGTCGCCGCCGGGGCGATATTTCTGGTGAGATCCGTGCTGGAGTATGAGCGTCCCTTTCCGGTGACGCTTATTGAAATGGGGCTTTATTGCTCGCTGTACGCTGTATATGGGTTGTGCAGGTACCGCCGGGACCGGTATTCGGGAGAGGGATAAAAAGCGATGTGCGGAATTGCCGGAATCGTCGATTGCCTGGGCAGGGGCATTGATCCTTCGCTGCTCCTCTCCATGGGAAGGACCATTGCCCACCGCGGTCCTGACGACGAGGGGTACCTGCTGACATCGCCGCGGGGAGAAAAGAACGCGGCTTTTTCCGGACCTGCGAGCGATCCCGCCATGGCAGCCTCCCTGCCGGATATCCGTAACGCCGGGCGCCTTGACGGCTGCTCTATCGGTTTTGTGCATCGCCGGTTTTCAATCATCGATCTCTCCAGCGCCGGGCATCAGCCCTTTATCGCTCCGGAAGGGGCGTGGGCGATCACCTACAACGGTGAAGTATACAACTACCGCGAACTGCGCCGGGAGCTTGAGGCTTCGGGGTTCACCTTTGTGTCGGACTGCGATACCGAAGTCGTGTTGTATGCCTATATGAAATGGGGAACGGAATGTTTCAATCGCTTTAATGGATTCTGGGCGCTGGCCATTTATGATCCGCGAAGGGAGAGCGTGCTGCTCAGCCGCGACCGGCTCGGCGTAAAACCGCTGTACTATGCCGAAATAAACGGGCAGGTCGCCTTCGCTTCGGAAATCAAGGCGCTCCGTGTCGTTCCCGGGATCGCGCAACGCGCGCAACCGGACCACGCAATGATCCGCGACTGGCTGCACGCCGGGATGAAAGATCACACGGAGGCGACCTTTTATCAGGGCATCAATTCCTTTCCCGCCGCGTCCTGGGCCTTTATCGGTCCCGGAATTCGCGCCAGGACCAGAACATTCTGGACGCTGCCGCTGAAAAGGCGTAGCGTTCGCGAAATGCCCGTTGGCAAAGCGGTAGCCGGGTTGCGGGAACTGCTCGCGGACGCGATCAACCTGCGTCTGCGCGCTGACGTACCCCTTGCGGTCTCCCTTTCGGGAGGGATCGACTCATCGGCGCTTGTCGCCGTCGCCCGGCGCGACCTGTGCGTGACGCTGCCGTCGTTTACCGTGCGGTTTTCCGATCCTGCGTCGGACGAATCGATGTTTGCCCGCGCCGTGACCGATGCGTGCGGATCGCCGCAGGAGTGGATCGATGCACCCGCTTCATCGCTCTGGCCCGATATTGCGGCGTTTACCGCGCTCCACGATGAACCGTATCATTCACCCAACCTGCATGTCGACCAGCACGTCTGGTCGGCCATGCGGGCGCGCGGCATAAAGGTCGCTCTCAACGGCGCGGCGGGCGACGAAAACTTCGGGGGATATGGGTACCACTATTCGCTCATGCAGCTTGACCGGCTAAAAAAAGCGGATCTCGCCGGCTATGTCCGGGAAGCGGCGCGGTGCAGCGATGCGGACTCGCGGATGGAGGCCTTTCTCAAACCTATCGCGTACGCAGTCAAGGAACGGCTGCTTCACGGCGGCGTGCGGTCGCTCGATCTCGACAGCCGGCTCTGGCAGGATATGTGCCGTACGCAAATGCCTTACTGGCTTGTTGCCGGTGACCATAGTTACATGGGACTTCCCATCGAAATCCGCGAACCGTTTCTCGATTACCGGATCGTGGAGTTCGCCTTTTCGTTGCCGCTCGACTACCTGGTGCGTGACGGCTGGCAAAAATGGATCGTACGGAAAATGGTCGAACCCTTCCTGCCGCCGCAGGTGGTCTGGAGGAAAAGGAAAATGGGATTCCCGTTTCCCCATGACCGTTTTTTTAAGGAAAGCGATGGGATTATCCGGCACATTATACGATCCAGCTCCTCGCCGTTCATCAACCGTCTGCCCGCAAAACGGTGGCGTACCGAATGGATGCTGCTTAGCTACCTGCTCTGGCATGAGTGGTGTATCGTCAGAAATACCGCGCTGTTCGATGCGATAAGCGGGGAGGGGTCGAAAGATACGGCCTGGCCCATGACGCCCGCTTACCTGGCAGCGGCGGCGATCGGGGAGTGAAGGAGCCGTTCCCTCCGGCGCCGAAGGGATTACCCCGCCGTTTCTCCTCAGGATTATCCTTCAAAACTTTCCGTACATAATATATTTTAAAACTCTTTACGCTTTTCATTCGCAGCAGCAACAGGAGCATCAATGGCGAACACCTTTACCCGTTCCCTGTCGAAGACAATGGCCAAACCGCCCCTTGTCGGCATTGCCGTGCTTGTCGTCGTTTTTACCGGACTCTGGATCGATGTCCCTACCGCCGGGAACGAAGGCAACAACTTTTATTCCGACATCATCCGGTTTGAAAATGTCGCCACCAAGATCCATCAGAACTATGTGGATGAGATGAAGTCCGGGGAACTGCTGGACAACGGGATCAACGGGATGCTGCGGATTCTCGATCCGCATACGAGTTATTTCAAGGCCGACCAGTACGAGGAACTCAAGATTCATACCGAGGGAAAATTCGGCGGACTCGGTATTCAAATTTCAATACGCGACAAGATCCTGACCGTTATGACCCCGATCTCCGGAACGCCGGCTGCCAGGGCCGGTATCCAGTCGGGAGACCAGATCATCACCATCGACGGGAAATCAACGGCCGGTATCACGATCGAAAAGGCGGTTTCCAAACTGCGCGGCGAGCCGGGAACAAAAGTGACCATCATGATCCGGCGCAAGGGTGAAGCAAAGGATATGGAATACACCATCACCAGAGAGATCATCCGCATCAAGCCGGTGCCGTTTGCCGGTGTGCTCGACAGTTCGATCGGATACGTTCATCTGCTCCAGTTTTCCCAGGACGCCGGCGCCGAAGTGGACCGGGCGATAAAGGGTCTTCTTAAAAAAAACATTAAGGCACTGGTGTTCGATCTCCGGCATAATCCGGGCGGTCTGCTGCCGCAGGCAATTGACGTGGCGGAAAAGTTCCTGCCCAAAAAGTCGCTGGTGGTTTCGACGCGTGGCCGCACCATCGAACAGAACAAGGAGTTCAATTCAAACGCATCGCCGACGCTTCCGCCCGACATGCCGCTGGCGGTACTGGTCAATTACGCGAGCGCATCGGCCTCGGAAATCGTCGCCGGAGCGATACAGGACTGGGACCGGGGTATTATCATCGGCGATACGACGTTCGGCAAGGGGTCGGTCCAGAGCGTCTTCCCTCTCGACAAGACCCATCATTTGAAAATGACGACGGCATTTTATTATACCCCCTCCGGGCGCTGCATCAACCGCGCTGAAAGAGCGGTGCGGACGCCTCTACCCGGCGAAGAAAACGACGACGATGAGGAATTATCCGACTCTGCCGCGGCATCCGAAAAAGCCGCGAGGGAAAAAAAAGACACGACAACGTATTATACCAAAGGAAGAAGGACCGTCTACGGCGGGGGAGGGATCATCCCCGACACGATCGTGCCCATGTCGATTCCGAACATCGTTATCCGTACGCTGTTCGGCAAGGATCTGTTTTTCAGGTTCATCAATATCGAGTACGCCCGTTTGAAAAAACGTGGCCGGATCGATGATGCCGACATCACGATCACTCCCGAGATATTGAAGGACTTTTACCAGTTCCTCGACTCGTTGAAGTTC